>DATNNK010000001.1:0-2514 GCA_035601875.1 Casimicrobiaceae bacterium
GTATTTTTGTGGCTCAGTACATCAGGGACTGCCAAGCTCGCTGCGCAAATTGGCGACGGCGCGCTTGAGCGCTTCGAGCTCCTCCTCGAGACGATGCACATTGGCCTTGAGCGCTGCGATTTCGGTCAGTGTCACGACGTCGCCGGCGAACGTCGCGGAGCCATCCGCGGGAACAATCTCCGGCGGCTGCGCGCCGGACAATAAGTGCATCCAGCGATTCTCCCTCGATCCAGGTGAGCGGGGCAACTCGGCCACCAGCGCTCCGCTTGGGCGGGCGGCGAGCTCGTGCAGAAATGCGTCCACCGCCGAAATATCGGCGAACCGGTGCAGGCGGTCGCTGTTGATCCGAAGCTCGCCGAGCGTTTGCGGTCCGCGCAACATGAGCGTCGCCAGCAGCGCCACCGCCTGCGATGGCAGCCCCAGCACGCGTTCGACATTGTGCGCGTAGCGCATCACCCGGCCGCCGCTCGACTCGACGATCAGCGACAACGTTTTGAGGCGGTCGACCGTCGATTGCACCTCCGCGTCGGTTGCGCTCAACACCGGGTCGCGGCTCGTCTTCTGATTGCAGCCCGCGATCAAAGCGTTCAAGGTCAGCGGATAGGTGTCGGCGACCGTGTGCTGCTTTTCGACCAGCACGCCGAGCACCCGGGTTTCGAGCAGCGACAGGGCTGGAAGGGCAGTTGTCATTGGAAGTCCAAAAAAGCGGCCGGTCATTTCCACAGCGGCCGGTTGCTGCTATCTTAGCGGCACGCTTTCACCACTCTCGTTCTCATTCTATCTCGCGGTAACCGCCTCATGCGCGACCCGCGAGAAGCTCATCGAAAGACCATGGCCCATCCCCCCGAAGTCACCAACATGGCACTGTTCTGCGATTTCGAAAACGTCGCGCTGGGCGTTCAGGACGCCAAGTACGAGCGTTTCGACATCGGCAAGGTGCTGGAGCGCTTGTTGCTCAAGGGCAGCATCGTCGTCAAGAAAGCGTACTGCGACTGGGATCGCTACAAGGCGTTCAAGGCGCCGATGCACGAAGCTTCGTTCGAGCTGATCGAGATTCCACACGTGCGCCAATCCGGCAAGAACTCGGCCGACATACGCATGGTCGTCGACGCACTGGATCTTTGCTATACCAAGTCGCACGTCGAGACATTCGTGATTATCAGCGGCGATTCGGACTTTTCGCCGCTGGTCTCCAAGCTGCGCGAGAACAACAAGGTCGTCATCGGGGTCGGCGTCAAGAACTCGACGTCGGACCTCTTGATCGCGAACTGCGACGAGTTCATCTTTTACGACGATCTGGTGCGCGAAAAAAAGCGTCCCGCCGCGCGCAGGCCAGCATCCCGCCCATCTGCAGGCGAGACCCCGAAGGCGCCGGGAAGGGCATCGAGGGAGGAAAGCAACGCTCCGGCGAAAAAGAGCGACGAGGAACGCAGGCAGAAGGCGCTGGACCTGGTCGTCGAAACCGTGGAGGCGCTGGTTGCCGAGCGCGGCGAGGAGGAAAAAATCTGGGGCTCGATGGTCAAGCAGGCGCTCAAGCGCCGCAATCCCGGATTCACCGAGTCATATCACGGCTTCCGGTCCTTTAACGCGTTGCTGGAGACGGCCGAAAAAAGCGGCAGCCTGAAGCTCGAGCGCGACGAAAAGTCAGGCGGCTATATCGTCCGGCTGGCGGCGCACGAGGAGTGACAAGGCGTGCATCGTCTTCGGCTTTTTCTGTTCGCCGGCGTCTGCGCCACGCTGACGCAGAGCGTCGCGGCGTCGGAGCCCGAGCTGACCATCGTCGCCGGCGGCAGAATGGCGACCTATGCTCCGGCAAGCCTCCTCGCGATGCCGGCGGCAACCAAGGTCACGATTCCCGGCGACGTCGCGTACAAGCGCGACATGAGCTTCCGCGCCGTTCCCGTGGCGGCACTGCTCGCCGGTGTGGCGCCCGACGAGACGATACGCTTCGTTGCCAACGACGGATATGTCGCGAACCTGGCCGCGGCGCCGCTCCTCGCGCGCGGTGACGGCCCCGTCGCGTATCTGGCGATCGAGCCGCCCGATGCTCCGTGGCCGGCACTGAAGGCGGGGGAGAGCGCGACCGCGGGTCCGTTCTACCTGGTCTGGGTGCGGCCCGAGCTGGGTGGCATCCGGGCGGGACAATGGCCTTACCAGATCGCGCGTATCGAATCGGTCGCACCGCTCGTGAAGCGTTATCCCATGCTCGCGCCGGCCCCCGGCTTGTCGGCGCAGGACCCGATCCGGCACGGATTTGCGGCGTACGAAAAACACTGCTCGGCCTGTCACACCCTGAACCTGGGCGGCGACGCGACGATCGGGCCGGATTTGAACGTCCCCTACAACCCGACCGAGTATATTCGCGTCGACGCCCTTCGCCGCCTGATCCGCGATCCGCAGTCGCTGCGCCGCTGGCAGGCTGCGAAAATGCCCAGGTTCCCGGTCGCGAGCTTGTCAGACAGGGAGTTGACCGACCTGCTTGCCTACCTTCGCCACATGGCCGACCGGAAAGTC
>DATNNK010000002.1:0-13346 GCA_035601875.1 Casimicrobiaceae bacterium
GCGGCACTGGCCATCGCTTTCATGCGCAGGCCGCCCTCGCCGACCAGCATTGCACGGTGGCTCGCCTTGTCGACGTAGACGGTGGCGTGAATACGGCGAAGATCGCCCGCATGCTCGAACGAGTCGATGCCGACGCTGGTCGAGTACGGGACTTCCTCTCCGAGCGCGCGGAAGATTTTCTCGCGGATGTACTCCGAGGCCAAAAAACGTTCGTCGCGATCGGTGATCTCGTCTTCGGCATAGCGCGCGTCTCCAGCAGGCAACCGCGCGAAGATCTCTGAGCGCAAGTCGTCGAGCTGCCAATGCTTGTCGGCGCTGATCGGGACGATCGCGGCAAAGTCGCGGGTCGAGGAGAGCTGCGCGAAATAGGGCAGCAGCGACGATTTGTCCTTCAAGCGATCGACCTTGTTGACCGCGGCGATGACCGGCACCGCGCTCGGCAGCAGCGCCAGCACCGCCCGATCGGCGTCGGTCAGCCGTCCGGCTTCCAGCACCACGACGATGACATCGATCTCGCGCAGGCTTTCGCGGACCGCGCGATTCATTCGATCGTTCAGCAGCGACCCGTGCAGCGTCTGATATCCGGGCGTATCGACAAAGATACATTGTTCTTCCGGCGTAGTCAGAATGCCCAGCACGCGGTGCCGGGTCGTCTGCGGCTTTTTCGAGGTGATGCTGATTCGTGCGCCTACCAGCGCATTGAGCAGCGTCGACTTGCCGACGTTGGGACGGCCGACGATCGCCACCTGACCGCAGCGAAATGCGCGTCCGGAAGCCGCATCGCCGGACACACGGTTCGACAGACGATCAGCCGCGGGCCGCTTGCTCATAGGCGACAGCGGCAGCGGCTTGTTCGGCGGAGCGCCGGCTGGCGCCGGCACCGGTCGCTTCGATACCGAGGGCCGGGATGCGGCATACGACTTCGAACGTCTGCAGGTGCGCCTCCCCTTTCACGTTCACGATCGCGTATTCCGGCACCGGTAGATGCTTTCCCTGCAGCAACTCCTGCAATCGCGTCTTCGGGTCTTTGGCGAGCTCGGCCGGGTCGAGGCAGTCCAGCTCAGGCTCGTACACGCGAAGCACCGCCTCTTGCGCGGCGTCGAATCCTGCGTCGAGCAAGATTGCACCGAACAACGCTTCCAGCGTGTCGGCGAGGATCGACGGCCTGCTCGCGCCGCCGCTTTTCAGCTCGCCCTCACCCAATCGAACCGATTTTCCAAGATCGAGCGAAAGTGCCAACCGATGCAGCGTCTCCTTGTTGACCAGATTCGCGCGCACCCGGGACAAGTCTCCCTCCGGGATCTGCGGGAAGCGACGGTATAGGCAGAGGGCGATAGCGCAATTGAGCACGCTGTCGCCGATGAATTCTAGACGCTCGTTGTGTTCCGCGCCGAAGCTGCGGTGGGTCAAAGCCTGGCGGAGCAGCTCCGGTTGCCGGAAATCGTGACCGAGCGCAGGGAGCCGGTCGCTGGACATCGAGATAAACGCGTCTACCTGGTTGCCGTGGCCTCGAATTCGAGCAGCAAGCTCACATTGCCGACGAGGTGTAGCGTCTTGGTCCAGCTGGCGCTTAAGGTAATCTGATTGCCGTTTTTCTGGAGCTCTATGTCGTTGGGGCTTACCGACTCGATGTAATCGGCACTTGAGCGGCGGTCAAAAGCGCGGCGCACGTCCGGCAGGGTGATCGGCCCGCCTTGCGCCTGATCCAGGATTTGCACGAGTATCTTTTTTACCGTGAAATATTCGATATACGAGGGCACGGTGCGAAACCCGATCATCAGCACTGCCACCACGACAATGGCGGTGAAGATGAACCCGGTTATGGTGAAGCCCCGCTGCCGTTGTCGATTGCGCATTTTCTATCCCCTCAACGAATGCTGTTGCCAACGCGCTTGAACGCCAGGCTGCTGATGTCGTCCCAGTTGAACCAGATGAAAAACGCCTTGCCGCGGATGTGATCGTCGGGCACGAAGCCCCAATAGCGGCTGTCGTCGCTATTGTCCCGGTTGTCGCCCATCATGAAATAACTGCCGGCGGGCACCTTGCAGGTAAATCCTCGGTCATTGTAAACACAGTTCTCCCGGCCGGGGAATGGGCGCACGTTGTGCGGATAGACCGGCTGCATGGCGGGATTCTGGGCGATCGTGTGGTCGCGCGTGCTCACGCCCACGCGCTCCAGAAACCGCTCCGTTGTCGCGTAGCTCAAGCCCTCGAGATAGCCATATGTGCCGTCGGGCATCTGCGGCCAGGGCGTGCCGTTGACGGTAATCTTCTTGTCGCGGTAAACGACCTCGTCTCCGGGAAGTCCGACCAGGCGCTTGATGAAATCCTGCGAAGGGACGACGGGATATCGAAACACGATGACATCGCCGCGTTGCGGCTCGCCGAGTGAGACGATCTTCTTTTCGATGATCGGCAGCCGAATGCCGTAGGCGAATTTGTTCACCAGGATGAAATCGCCGACCTCGAGCGTTGGCCGCATCGAGGAGCTCGGGATCTTGAATGGCTCGGCTATAAACGAGCGCAGCAGAAAGACGATCAGCAGCACCGGGAAAAAACTCTTCGGGTACTCGATCCACCATGGCTCCGGTTGGCCGGCGGGGCGGTTTCGCGCCCATAGCACGCGGTCGGCCAGCGCGATCACTCCGGTCACGACCGTGAGCAAGAACAGTATCAGGGCGAAGTTCATGGATCGATGCGTCTCGTCTGTCGTTGATCGGTGAAGATCCGCCGGCGCCCGGAATCGGCGCTACCGGCAAAGGGGCGATGTTCCCATAAGTGCGAGCCGCCGTATGCCCGAATTCCGGTCACCCATACTGCGAGGTCGGCGTCCGGTCTCATTTATCGCCGACCTGAAGAATGGCGAGGAAGGCTTCCTGAGGAATCTCGACGCTGCCCACCGCCTTCATCCGCTTCTTGCCGGCCTTCTGCTTTTCGAGCAGCTTTTTCTTGCGCGTGATGTCCCCGCCATAGCATTTGGCGAGCACGTTCTTGCGCATCGCCTTGACCGATTCGCGGGCGACGATCTGCGCGCCGATCGCCGACTGGATCGCCACGTCGAACATCTGGCGCGGGATGAGCGAGCGCATCTTGGAAACCACTTCGCGGCCGCGGTGCTGAGCGACCGAGCGATGGACCATTACCGACAGCGCGTCGACGCGCTCGCCGTTGATCAGGATGTCGAGCTTGACCACGTCGGCGGCGCTGAACTCCTTGAACTCGTAGTCGAGCGACGCGTAGCCGCGTGAAACCGACTTGAGCCGGTCGAAGAAATCCATCACCACCTCGGCCAGCGGCAGCTCGTAAGTCAGCATGACCTGGCGCCCGAGATACTGCATGTTCTTCTGTGCTCCACGGCGCTCGGTGCATAGCGTTATCACCGGGCCCACGTATTCCTGCGGCGTAAGGATCGTGGTGGTGATGATCGGCTCGCGGATCTCCTCTACCCGGGAGAGATCCGGCAGCTTCGATGGGTTCTCGATTTCCAGCAGTGTTCCGTCGCGAAGCAGCACCTGATAGATGACCGTCGGCGCGGTCGTTATCAGGTTCATGTCGTATTCGCGCTCGAGCCGCTCCTGCACGATGTCCATATGCAGGAGGCCCAGGAAGCCGCAGCGGAAACCGAATCCCAGCGCCTGCGATACTTCCGGTTCGTAGTAAAGCGATGCGTCGTTGAGCTTCAGCTTGTCCAGAGCGTTGCGCAGTGCTTCGTACTGATTGGACTCGACCGGGTAGAGGCCGGCAAACACCTGAGGCTTCACGTTCTTGAAGCCCGGCAGCGCTCCAGCCGCGGGCCGCACGGCCAGCGTCACCGTGTCGCCGACCTTGGCCGCGTGAATCTCCTTGATGCCTGCGACAATAAAACCGACGCCTCCCGCCGAAAGCTCGTCACGGGCGACCGCTTTGGGCGTGAAAACGCCGACCTGCTCGCAGTTGTAAAGCGCACCCGTCGCCATCAGCAGAATCTTGTCGCGCGGCTTGAGCGTTCCCTGCATTACCCGGACCAGCATGACGACGCCGACGTAGTTGTCGAACCACGAATCGATGATCAAGGCCTGCAGCGGCGAGAGAGGATCGCCCACGGGCGGAGGGATGCGCGCGATCACCGCCTCCAGGATATCGTCGACGCCCTCGCCGGTCTTGGCGCTGGCGAGAATCGCATCGTGGGCCGGAATGCCGATGATGTCCTCGATCTCGGTGATGACCCGGTCGGGGTCGGCCGAGGGCAAGTCGATCTTGTTCAGCACCGGGACCACCGTGACGCCTTGCTCGGTCGCCGTATAGCAATTGGCGACTGTCTGCGCTTCCACACCCTGCGATGCGTCGACGACCAGCAGCGCACCTTCGCAGGCGGCGAGCGAGCGCGACACCTCGTACGCGAAGTCGACATGGCCGGGCGTGTCGATCAGGTTGAGGTTATAGCTCGAGCCATCGCGCGCGACGTAGACCAGAGCCGCGGTCTGAGCCTTGATGGTAATGCCCCGCTCGCGCTCGAGGTCCATGGTGTCCAGAACCTGCGCTTCCATCTCGCGATCGGCGAGCCCGCCGCAGCGCTGAATGAACCGGTCGGCAAGCGTCGACTTGCCGTGATCGATGTGCGCGATGATCGAGAAATTGCGGATGTGCTGCATGGAAGTCATTGGGCTTGGGTTCCGGCCCATCAAAACAAAGGGGCACCGCGAAGTGCCCCTTTTGCTGGCTTTTTGCGCCGGAACAGCTTGAATTTTAGCCGATTTCGGACATCAGCGCGAATTTGCGCCGCGATCGGAAAGAAATGCGGTGACCACGGCGGGGTCGATCCGGTGACGACAGAGCTCACTTTTCCCGACCAGCAAGACCGGGACGCTTTCGCTCCACTGCTTTTCGAGCATAGCGTCGGCGTCGATGTCGAGCTCATCGATCGCCCATCCAAACCTCGCCGCAAGGGGTGCCAGCGCGTCGCGCATGTCATCGCACAGGTGGCAATAGGCCCGAACGAGCAGCGTGAGGCGCCGTCGTTCTATTGCCTCGGGCGCCGCCGATTCGATCGGATTAACTCCGTCTCACTCGCCGCCGTTGCCCAGCTTGATCGTCGAGTAAAACTGGCGCTCGCCGCGCTTGAGCAGCAAGGTCACCGAGCTGCCTTTTTCCGCCTTGGCGATCTGGGCGTTGAGTTGCTCGGCGCTTTTTGCCTCGACGGTGGTGCCACGGTTGATAAGGGCGAGGATAATGTCGCCCGGCTGAATGTCGCCGCGCGCCGTTCCGCTGATTTCCTCGACACCGACGCCGTTCTTGATCTCGAGCTCTTTTTTCTGCTCTTCGCTCAAATCGGATAGCACCAATCCCATACGGTTGGGCTTGGCCTTTTCCTTGTCCTTGCCGGGGGGTGGCTTCCGTACGGGCCTGGCGCCCTCGTCTTCCTTCAGTTCCGCAACAGTGACGTTGAGGTCCTTGATTGCACCTTTGTGCCAGACCTGCAATACGATACGGGTGCCCGGCTTGACCGCAGTAATAATGCGCGGCAGCTCGGCGGAAGAGCTCACGTTGCGTCCATCCGCCTTGACGATGATGTCGCCCTGCTCGACGCCCGCCTTGTCGGCTGGGCCGCCCTTTTCAACCGAGTTGACGAGGGCCCCGGAGGCCTTGGCAAGACCGAATGCATCGGCGGTTTCGCGGCTGACTTCCTGGATCTGAACGCCGATCCGGCTCCGCGTCACACGCCCTTTCTCCTGGATTTGTTTGGTGACGTTGATCGCCACGTCGATCGGAATCGCGAATGCGAGACCCATGGACCCCCCGGTCCTGCTGTAGATCATCGAGTTGACACCGACAACTTCGCCCTTCAGGTTGAACAAGGGGCCGCCAGAGTTGCCGGGATTGATCGGAACATCGGTCTGAATGTAGGACACCAGGTTCTCGTTCGGCAGCTCGCGACCCTTGGCGCTGACAATGCCCGCGGTGATGGTGTTTTCGAGTCCGAACGGCTTGCCTATCGCGGCCACCCATTCGCCGACCTTGAGCTTTTCAGGATCGCCGATGGTTACCTTGGGCAAACCGGTGGCCTCGATCTTGAGCAGCGCAACGTCGGTGCGTTTGTCGGTCCCGATAACCTTGGCCTTGAATTCGCGCTTATCGGTCAGCTTGACCGAGACTTCGCTTGCATCATCGACGACGTGGGCATTGGTCAATACATACCCGTCTGCGGACAGGATGAATCCGGACCCGGTCGATTGCTGCTCGAAGTCACGGGGCCGAGGAGTGTTTCGCGGTATCTGCCCGAAGCGGCGGAAGAATTCGTAAAACGGATCGTCCTCGGAAAGCTCCGGCATGACCGAGCGGCGGGATTTTTGGGTGACGTCGATGCTGACCACTGCCGGGCCCTGCTGCTCGTAAAGCTCGGTGAAGTCGGGCAAGCCTTTTCCCACTTGCGCGGGTACGGCGGGAGAGAACCAGAGGACGCCGACCAGCGCGCCGAGCGTTGTCCAGATGCGTAATTTCATTTCCATGTCCCTAACGAAAAGCCAAAGATGTCGCCGCGCTACCGGTGTGCGACCGAGTATGCGATCTGTCGGACGGTGGCACCGGGCGCCTCGCCCAGGACCGTAACAAGGTAGTCGTCGAGCTGCCGGCTGTAAACGTTGATCCCGCCTTGCTGCGACAAGCCGACCGGCTGCGGCGTTGGCGGCACAGGCTCGACAAACACCGAAACCGCGACCAGTCCGTCCGAAAACACCAGGTGCGCGACCGGGGCGCTTTTGCCGCGCAACATACGAAAGCCTTCGACGACCTTGGCGAAGCCCGCCGGGAGATCCTTTACCACCCATCCGGTTTCCTGTGGCTGCACTTCTCCGGGAGGCGACTCCCGCACCTGCCAGTCGATCGGCAGCGACGCGAACGGCGGCTTGACCTGCTCGCGGTCGAGCTTGACGCCGATCTGGATGTCGATGAACGCGAATTGCTCGATCGGCTCGTTCTTTTCGTTAAGCAGGCGTGCCTTGAGCAGCAAGCCGCTGGCAATGTCGGCCCAGAACTTGTGGCCATATCGCAGCCCGTCCTTGGGCTCGAAAACGAAAGCCTGCGTTTCGAGACCTGCGATGCGCGCCAGCTCTCCCTTGCGGAAAAAGTAATGCGCGGCCAGCGCATTCAACTGCTGCGGAAGCAGCGACGGGAACGCGTTGCGGAAAGATCTGGGCTCGACGCGGATGATCTTGGCATCGGGGTAGTAACAGCGGACCAGGTCATTGTTACGAATGACCTCGCGCGCCGGACCGTCGAGGTTGGTCAGCTTTTCGAACTCGCTGCCTGATTCGAGCAGGTGGACCAGACGCGAGGTCTCGACCCTGCCCCCGTGCTCATAAACGATGGTGCCGACGTAGTTGAGCCCGCGCGCGGCACCCGCCGCGCGCTGCAGCCAGGCGGCAGCATCCTGACCATAGGCGGCCGGAATCGCCGCCAGCACCACCACGACAAGCCCGGCGCGACAGCCAACACGGAGGGGCCGGCTCCATCCGCCCAACCGGCGGCGCGAAGCCGCCGGCGTGCTACGGGCGCGCATTCGGGTCGGTGGCCGCGACTGCGCGAAGGTAGGGCCTTGCGCCCTGGATGGCCGTAGTCGGCGAGTATTCCTGATGCACAAGCAGATACTCGTTGTCGACCGCCGGCCGGGTATCGGCAGCGCGCACGCTCGCCGCCTGCCGCGCCGTTGCCAGCGCCGCCGGCAGGCTTGTGTCGCCCATCGGCAGGGTGGTCATCGCCACCCAGCCCACGACGCTGATCGCGGCCACAGTCGCGGCAGCGGCCCACGCGACCGCCGCCGGAGCCGGCCCTCGTCGCGGCGGCGACAGCACCGTCGGCTCTGCCGCCAGTCGCGTTGCGAACCCTGCCGCAAAACCCGGCATGATCGCGCTCGAACCGCGAAGCGCGTCGCCGATCACGTGGTAGCAGACCCACGTCGTCATCGAATCCGCATCTCGAAGGCGGGTACACACGCCCTCGATACGTTCAACATCGAGCTCGCCATCCACCAGCAGCGAGATCTCCTCCGCCTTCACCATCGCGCCGGCAGCGACTTCGTCGCCCGGCGCAACCTGCAATTTGCCCATCACCATCTCCGGTCCTTGTCGGTCCCCAAAAGCGGCCGCAGCTCGGCCGCGATCGCTTCGCGCGCCCGAAAGATCCGGGAGCGCACTGTGCCAATCGGACAGTTCATCACGTTGGCAATCTCGTCATAACTCAGGCCCTCGATTTCGCGCAGCGTTATCGCCGTGCGAAGGTCCTCGGGCAACGCCTCCATCGCCTTGTTGACGGTGTTGGCTATCTGCTTTCCGTGCAGCTCGTCTTCCGGCGTCGCCGAATCGCGCAGCTGCTCGGCATCTTCAAAATTCTCCGCCTCCTCATGGTCGAATCCGGTCGACGTCGGCGCCCGTCTTCCCATCGCGACCAAGTAGTTCTTGGCGGTGTTGATCGCGATTCTGTACAGCCACGTATAAAACGCACTATCTCCGCGAAAGCTCGGAAGCGCGCGGTAGGCTTTGATAAACGCCTCCTGCGTCACGTCCTCGACCTCGCCGGGGTCGCGCACCAGCCGCGACAACAGCCGTCCCAGCTTGCGCTGGTATTTCAATACCAGCAGCTCGAAGGCACGCTTGTCACCCCGCTGCGCACGCTCGACCAGCTGCTGATCTACTTCGCGGTCAGCCATCCGCGGGCGGTCCCTGAGTCATTCGTTATTATCGCCTCACCGCAGATGGTGGGCGCGACACCCGCCGGCAGTATAGCCGAGCCGTCCGGTGCCTTAAGGACGACGTGGCAGGCAGCCTGCTTCCTAGACCGCCGCGGCCTCGGTAAGTTCAGTCCGCCGGAAGGGTCGTATGCGGAGGAATTCAGCCGCGCGCCTGGAGATCGACCACCGGCGAGACCTTCCCGGTGACGATGCCGCGATAGTTGCGTATGGTCGGCTCCCGCCAAGCCGAGAGCTCCGTTCGCTGCGCCTCGCCGAGGAGCCCCAACTGATCGAGCACCGCGACCGTCGCCGGATGCAAGCCGCGCGCGTTGCCGTCGACGACTTTGATGGCTATGCCCCAGCCTTTGTCTCTTACTCCGAGCGCCTGAACGCCTTCGGCCCCGACCTTGGTGACCCACCCGCCGCGTCCGGCACGCATCAAAGTCAGATCGTTGCGCCTTTCGCCCGAGACCATTTCCGGGTGTGTGCGCATCGCCTGGGCGAGTGTGGCCGGCGCCGTGCCGTAGCGCGCATCTTCGCGCTCGCCCGCGAGCCGCGCGTAGGCGTACGCCAGACGCGAAAGCGGCACCGCGTAATTGGGCGCCGAGCATCCGTCCACCACGCACACCAGCTCGCGCTCGGCAACGCCGGTGAGATGCGCGACAGCGGTGCGAATGGCCTGCTGCAGCGGATGGTCGACCGCGACATAGACCTCGAGCGGCAGGCTGCATTGCCGGCAATAGGCCAGCATCCCGGTGTGCTTGCCGGAACAGTTGTGATGGAGGGTCGAGAACTTGGCGCCGGTGGGCGGCAGCTCGTCGTTCGCCGCATAGTAGAGTGGCGGATGGACACCGCACAGCAGCTGTTCGGGCACGCAGCCGATGCGACTGAGCATATCGGACACCGCCTCGACGTGCCGCGGCTCGCCGGAGTGACTGGCGCAGAGGAGCGCGACCTGCGGCATCGAAAATCCGAAGCGCTCGATACCTCCACCGGCAACGAGCGGTAGCGCCTGCAACGGCTTGAGCGCGCTGCGGGTAGTGGTCAGGAACTCGGGGTCGCCGGCGGAAAAAAGCAGCCGGCCCTCGGCGTCGACCACCGCCACCGATCCGTAGTGCACGCTTTCGGTCGTGTCGCCGCGGCTGACAATCGCAAGCGGCGCGTGGGGTGATCCGGACGGTGAGACCTTGGACACAGCCTGGATCGTGTCCTATGAAGCCAACGCTTGCCGGATCTGCTCCAGTGCTGCGGGGTCTTCGATGGTCGTGATGTCGCCGGGAGAGCGTCCCTCGGCGATGGCCTGTATCGAGCGGCGCAGGAGCTTGCCGGAGCGCGTTTTCGGCAGCATCGAGACGAAGTGAACCTTGTCCGGACGCGCGATCGCGCCCAGCTGACGATTGACCGTTTCCATGACCTCCTTACACATGCGCGCAAGGCTCTCCGGGGTTGCGATCGATGCTGGATCCTTGACCACCGCGAATGCGACCGGCACCTGACCCTTCACGGAATCGGCGACGCCGACCACCGCGACTTCCGCAATGCCGGGGTGTGCCTGCACGGCTTCCTCGATCTCCCGCGTTCCAAGACGGTGGCCTGCGACGTTAATCACATCGTCGGTGCGGCCAAGCACGAAGTAATAACCGTCTTCATCCCGCGTCGCCCAGTCGAACGTCGAATAGGCGAGGCGCTGGGGAAAGGTCGAGAAATAGGTTTCGACAAAGCGCCGGTCGTCGCCCCAGACGGTGGTCATGCATCCGGGCGGCAGCGGAGGCAGGATCGCCAACACTCCCTTTTCGTCGCCGCCAACTTCCGCGCCGGTCACTTCGTGCAGCAGCCTCACGTCGTAGCCGCAGGCGGGAAAGGACGGACTTCCGAATTTGCGCGGCGTGTCTTCGATTCCGGGTTGCGCAGACAGGATCGGCCAGCCGCTCTCGGTTTGCCAGTAATTGTCGACGATGGGCACTCCCAATGCGTCCGCGGCCCAGTGCGCCGTAGGCTCGTCGAGCGGCTCACCGGCGAGAAACAGGTAGCGCAGCGACGAGAGGTCGTGTTTTTTCATGAACGCCGTGTCCTGCTTTTTCAGCACCCGAATCGCGGTCGGCGACGTAAACATGGTTCGGACCCCATACTCGGCGACGATCTGCCACCAGATTCCGGGATCGGGGCGGATCGGAAGCCCTTCGTACATCACCGTGGTCGAGCCATTGAGCAGCGGCGCGTAGACGATATAAGAATGGCCGACCACCCAGCCGATGTCGCTGGTAGTGAACATGGTCTCGCCGGGAGCGACGCAGAAAATGTCGCGCATCGAAGCCGTCAACGCGACTGCGTAGCCGCCGGTGTCGCGCTGGATGCCCTTGGGATTGCCGGTGGTTCCCGACGTATACAAAATGTACGAAGGCTCCGAGGATTCCAGCCACTCGCATGCGACGTTCGCACCGGCATGCTGCTTCGCCAGGGTCGCGTAATCCTGGTGTGGTCCGGCGCCTTCGGCTGTCGCAGGCTCGAGCTTGCGATCGACGATAATGACGGCTGCCGGCGGATGCCTCGCAAGATGCAAGGCTTCGTCGACCAGGTGGCGATAGGCCACCGTTTTTCCGCCGCGCATGCCCGCGTCGGCCGTGATCATGACTTTCGGTTCCGCGTCGTCGATGCGCGTCGCCAGGCTCGAGGCGGCAAAACCGCCGAAAACGACCGAGTGGATGGCACCGATGCGTACCGTCGCCAGCATGGCGAACACCGCCTCGGGAATCATCGGCATATAGATCAATACCCGATCACCCTTGCCGACGCCCTGCGCTTTCAGGATCGCGGCGAAGGTATTGACCTCGGCGTGGAGCGCGCCGTAGGTATAGGTCTTGCGCACGTTGGTCTCGGTCGAGACGAACACCAGCGCCGCCTGGCTGGCGCGCGTCGAGAGGTGCCGGTCGATAGCGTTGTGGCAGAGATTGGTGCGGCCACCCACGAACCAGCGGGCGAACGGCGGGTTGCTGTAGTCGAGTACCTGCGAAAACGGCGTCTGCCAGTCGATCAAGGCCGCACGCGTGCGCCAGAACGCGTCGGGGTCGACAAGCGAGCGGCGATGCGTTGCCGCGTAGGAGGAAGCCCTGTCCACGATCAGTGTTGTGTCATAGGCCCGCGATGTCGGCGCCGACGCGGACCACGGTTCTGCCCCGCACCATACCTTTGAGAAACGCGTCGAAATGCGTCGGCAGGTCGGCAAAATCGATGGTCACCACCTTGGCCTGCGCTCGCGTCGGCCGCCACTCGTTGGCCAGCCGGTCCCATAATTTTTGCCGCAGCGGCATCGGGCACTCCGAGCTGTTCACGCCCAGAAGTTGTACGCCGCGAAGAATGAACGGCAGCACGGTAGTGTTCAATCGCGCGTCAGCAGCAAGGCCGATGCTGGCAACGGTTCCAGCCTGCTTCATATTGGCCAGCATCCACGCGAGAACGTCGCCGCCGAGGTTGTCGACGGCGCCGGCCCAGGTCGCTTTTTCGAGCGGCCGAATTTTGGTCAGGTCGAGACTCTGGCGCAATACGATTTCGGCCGCGCCGAGCGACCGCAGGTAATCGCTTTCCTTTTCCTTGCCGGTCAGCGCAACGACGTGATAGCCCAGCTTGGCCAGGATATCGATGGCGACGCTGCCCACTCCACCGGTCGCGCCGTTGACGATCACTGGGCCACTGCGCGGGGTCAAACCGTTGTGCTGCATGAGCTCGATGGCTTGCGCCGCGGTGAAACCCGCGGTCCCCAAGGTCATCGCTTCGAAAGCGGTCATGTTGGGCGAGCGCCTTACCACCCAGTCGCCTGGAACGCGTACGTACTCCGCGTAGCCACCGTCGTGCGCGACGCCCAGATCGTAGGCGTGCACGATCACCTTGTCGCCATGCTTGAATCGCGGGTCGGAGGATGTGTCGACGGTTCCTGCCATGTCAATGCCGGCAACGGTCGGATACTTGCGCATGATCTTGCCGGCGCCCTTGTAGGAAAGCGCATCCTTGTAGTTGATCGTTGAATACTTGGTTTTGACCACCACGTCGCCGGGGTCGAGCTCGTCGACCGTCATCTCGACGAAGCGGCTGGACACATTGCTGTCGTCCTGAAAAGTACGGTATGCCTTGAACTTCTGCACAGGACACTCCTCCTCAGATTCTCTGGTTATCCTCAGTTTCCCCTCGGTTTCCCTCTGCTTCGCGGTCAGGACACGACCTCGGCCACGCGCGTGCCATCTCCGGCCTGATGCGGCAATGCCATGTATTCCCGGGTGCGCATTTCGATCAAGCGGCTGACGGTACGCGCAAAGTCCTGGCTGTTGGGCCCATCCAGGTACAACTGCGTCACCGGAACCGCTGCCGAAAGCAGCAACTTTACCCGATGATCGTAGAGTACGTCGACGAGCCACGTAAACCGTCTCGCCGCATTGCTCATGTCCGCGGACAAGCGCGGGACGTCGGACACGATGACGACCGCAAACCGGCGGGCAAGTTCCAGATAGTCGACCTGCGAGCGCGGGCCCTCGCAAAGCGTCGCAAAGCCGAACCAGACCACGCCTCCTGCACGCCGCTTCGCCTTCAGGCCACGCGCTTCGATGGTCAGACGCGGATTCTCGTCCGGGCCGGCTCGCATGCGATCGAATAGCAC
>DATNNK010000003.1:0-3431 GCA_035601875.1 Casimicrobiaceae bacterium
CTCGCCATCGAGGAGCGCCGGCCGGTGCGCCTGGAGCACCGCATCCGCAACGCCAATCGCTCGGTGGGCGCGATGCTCTCCGGCGTTGTCGCCCGCCGCTATGGTCACGAGGGCCTGCCGGATGACACGCTGCACGTCGCGTTCAACGGAACGGCAGGCCAGAGCTTCGGCGCCTTCCTCGCCCGCGGAATCACTTTCGAGCTCCAGGGCGCGACTAACGATTACGTCGGCAAAGGATTGTCCGGCGGCCGCATCGTGGTGTATCCCGACCCCGAGTCGCCGGCGCGGCCGGAGGACAACATCGTGATCGGCAACACCGTGATGTACGGTGCGATCGAGGGCGAAGCATACTTCCGCGGCGTTGCCGGCGAGCGTTTTTGCGTACGCAACTCCGGTGCGACCGCGGTGGTCGAGGGGGCAGGGGACCATTGCTGCGAGTATATGACCGGCGGCACCGTGGTGGTTCTCGGCCGGACCGGGCGCAATTTTGCAGCGGGAATGAGCGGCGGCGTTGCTTTCGTCTACGACGACGACGGCACGTTCGCGCGGCGGTGCAATCTTTCGATGGTGTCGCTCGAGCCCGTGCTGGAAGAGGTCGATCAGGCGAAACTGGAGCGGGAGCTTGCGGTGGCAGGAAAGGGCCGGCTGCGCCACGTGGGAGCTGCCGACGCGACGCTGCTGCGCGAGTTGATCGAAAGGCATTTGCGCTTTACCGGCAGCACCCGGGCGCTTTCGCTTCTCGACGACTGGGACACGATACGCGGCAAGTTCGTGAAGGTGTTCCCGAACGAATATAAGCGCGCGCTCTCCGAGCTGCACGAAAGACAAGCCGCGGGATTGCAGGCGACACCGGCCAAGCAGCGCGAGGTCGCGTGACGCTGCGCGCAAACGCATTTCGCGGGTGCCGTATCGCGTTGCGCCGGCGATTGCCGGAGACGGGGCGGTAATTGGGCAAGGTTACCGGTTTCCTCGAGCTGGCCCGCGTTGCCGAGGTTGCGCTGCCGGTGGAGGAGCGTATCAGGAGCTATCGGGAGTTCATCCTGACGCTGAAAGACGGTGAGGCCGCGGCGCAGGGAGCGCGCTGCATGGATTGTGGCATTCCGTTTTGCCAGTCAGGCTGCCCCATCAACAACATCATTCCGGACTGGAACGATCTGGTCTATCGTCATCAGTGGCGTCAGGCACTCGACGTGCTGCATTCGACCAATAATTTTCCGGAGTTCACCGGACGCGTCTGCCCCGCTCCGTGTGAGGCGGCCTGCACGCTGAACATCAACGACGATCCGGTCGGCATCAAGTCGATCGAGCACTTCATCATCGACAAGGGCTGGGAAGAAGACTGGGTCGTTCCCCTTCCGCCTGCGACCAAGACCGGGAAACGCGTGGCTGTCATCGGATCGGGCCCCGCGGGCATGGCGTGTGCGCAGCAACTTGCGCGCGCCGGCCACGACGTCGTGCTATTCGAAAAGAACGACCGCATCGGCGGCTTGCTGCGTTACGGCATTCCAGACTTCAAAATGGGCAAGCACCATATCGACCGCCGGACGCAGCAAATGCAACTCGAAGGCGTCGAATTCCGGGTCAACCAGCACGTGGGCGAAACCGGCGCCAACGGCGTCGACGCGCGCGAACTGGTCGCGGAGTACGATGCAGTGGTTCTCTCGGCAGGCTCGGAGCATCCGCGCGACCTCGACGTACCCGGGCGCGAGCTCGACGGCGTTCATTTTGCGATGGACTTCCTGCCGCTTCAGAACAAGCGCGTTGCCGGTGACTCGAACGTCCCGCCGCTCACCGCGTCGGGCAAGCACGTGGTGGTCATCGGCGGCGGTGATACCGGATCCGACTGCGTCGGTACCTCGAATCGTCAGCGAGCGTTGTCGGTCACCCAGTTCGAACTCCTGCCCCAGCCGCCCGAGCATGAAAACAAGCCGCTGGTGTGGCCCTACTGGCCGATGAAGCTCCGAACCTCGTCGTCGCACGAAGAAGGATGCGAGCGGGACTGGGCCGTGCAGACCAAGGCATTCAAAGGCGAAGGTGGAAAAGTCAAGACCCTGGTCGCGAGCCGCGTCGAGTTCAGAGACGGCAAGCTGCACGATGTGCCGAACACCGAATTCGTGCTCAAAGCCGATCTCGTATTGTTCGCGATGGGCTACGTGCACCCGGTGCATGAGGGAATGCTCGACGCGCTCGGGGTCGCCTACGACGCGCGGGGCAACGTCAACGCGGACACCGACACTTATCGCACCTCGATCGCGAAGGTTTTTGCCGCCGGAGACACGCGGCGCGGACAATCGCTGGTCGTATGGGCGATCCGCGAGGGACGTCAATGCGCGCGGGCGGTCGATGAATTTCTGATGGGCGTGTCCGAGTTGCCGCGCTAAGGTCGAGTGACAACTGTCGTCTCGCTCGACCTCGCCAGCTGGAAGCCTCTGCTCACGCCAGACGCGCAACGAACGGCGGTCGCCACTTTGGAAGGCGGCGGAATTCTGACACTCCCGCATCTCGCCTTCCGACTCAATCCCGACGAGGCACGTTTTCTGTCGCCGCGATGGGCTGATGGCAGGGCCAAGAACATCAGCTTCGATGGCGTAACTCTCAAGGGAGCGGCAGGTGCACCCGAAGATCTGGCAGCGCTCGGGCGGATGATCGGGCGCTTCGCGGCGAACGCGGCGGATCTGGTAAGCGCGCTGTTGCCTCGCTACGCTGCGCACGTCACGCGGGCCCGGACCAGTTTTCGTCCGCTGCCCGCGGTCGGACGTGCGGTTTCATGGCGAAAAGACGACTCGCGGCTTCACATCGACGCTTTTCCATCGCGACCGAATCACGGCGAGCGCATTCTGCGCGTATTCTCGAATGTCAGCTCAAGCGAAGATCGCGTCTGGCGGGTCGGTGAAAGTTTCGAGGCGGTGGCCAGGACCTTTCTGCCGCGGATACGTCGACCGCTCCCCGGCGCGCGCGCGATGCTGGCACTTTTGCACGTCACCAAAGGTGCACGCAGCGAATACGATCACCTGATGCTGGGACTTCACGACTGCGCCAAGGCGGACCTCGATTACCAGAAGAACTGCGGGCAACAAGTGGTGCATTTCAGGCCGGGAACGACCTGGCTGTGTTTTTCCGATCAGGTGATGCACGCTGCCGTTTCAGGCCAGCACCTGCTCGAGCAGACGATTCACGTTCCTGTTTCCAATCTCTACGACCCGCAAAGCTCGCCACTGGCGATTCTCGAACGCCTTTGCGGCCGGGCCTTGCTGCCGGCTCACTGAAAATAGCGAGCTGGCGCCGGTCCGCCGCCTCGCGACCCACCGATGAGCCCCTTGAAAAACGACACGCTCTTGCGCGCGCTTAAGCGCGAGCCTACCGAGCACACGCCCGTGTGGCTGATGCGCCAGGCGGGCCGCTATTTGCCCGAATACAATGCGACGCGCGCT
>DATNNK010000004.1:0-2981 GCA_035601875.1 Casimicrobiaceae bacterium
CTAGGCCTGGGCGCGTTCGAGCAATCCTGGCTCGGACATCCGTCGACGGCCTTGTGGTCCGTCCTCGTGGCGCACGAGTGGAAATGGCTCGGCTTCAACATGATCGTGTTTCTGGCCGCGCTTCATGCGCTGCCGTCCGAGGTGCTCGGCGCGGCGGAGCTCGACAACTGCGGCTGGTTCGCCAAGCTCGTCTACATCATTGCGCCGATGCTGCGCGGGACGATCGTCAATCTGCTGGTGCTGTCGTTTATCGGCAAGATGATGGTCTTCGACCTGATTTGGATCATGACGGGCGGCGGGCCCTTGTGGTCGACCGAGACCGTGTCGACCTATGTCTACAAGCGCGCCTTCGAATGGAACACGTTCGATCTCGGCTATCCGTCGGCCATCGCGGTGCTGTGGTTCGTCATCATTCTTGTTTTCATCGCCATCATGACGCGTCTGCTGCGCCAGCGCGAAAGGCTGGAGTTTTAGCTTGGCCGCGCAGATGCAGTGGGGCCTCCAACAAGTGCGACGCGCACCGCTCGTGCTGTTCGTCGTTCTCTATACGGTGGTGACGGGAGGGCCACTCCTGTGGGTGGCCACGATGTCGTTGCGCACAACCGCCGAAATATTCAAAGACCCCTACGGCCTTCCAATGCCCGCTCATTGGGAGAAGTTTGCCGAGGCGTGGACCAAATCGAACTACGGCACCTATTTTTGGAACAGCGCCATCGTCGTCGTGATCGCCGTCGCGCTCGTAACCGTGTTCGGGGCGCTGGCAGCGCACTGCCTCGCGCGCTACAACTTTCGCGGCAACCGCGTGGTGCGTTTCCTGATCCTCTCTGGACTCGTCCTGCCGCCGCAATTGGTGATGCTGGCACTGTTCCAGATCCTGCTGGATATCAACCTGTACAACACTCTGACAGGGCTCATCCTGGTTTATGTCGCGACGCACATCGCGATGACGGTTTATATCCTGGAAGGCTTCTTCGCGCAGATTCCCCAGGATCTCTTCGACGCCGCACGCATGGACGGTTATTCCGATTTCGAAATCTTCTGGCGCGTGACCATGCCGATCGGCAAGCCCGCGATTTTCACCACCGTGACGCTCAACTTCATCATCCTGTGGAACGAGTTCCTGTTCGCAGTGGTCTTGCTGACCGACGACGACAAGCGCACGCTGCCGCTGGGAATCATGCATTTCACGGGCAGCCACCAGCTCGACGTCGGCATGGTCGCGACTGGCCTCATGATCGCGATCCTTCCGATCATCGCGATCTACGCTTTCTTTTCCGAAACCATGATCAAAGGCATGACCGCGGGCGCAGTCCGCTAGGTCGCCGCAGTGGCCCGGTTGCTCAAGGGGATGCGAACGTGTCCGTCATAACGGTTGAAGGGCTCGGCAAGCGTTACGCGGGCGCTGCTGCGCCCGCGGTTCACGACGTCAGCTTCACGGTGGCAGACCGCGAGTTCATGGTACTGCTGGGACCGTCCGGCTGCGGCAAGTCCACGGTGCTGCGCATGATCGCCGGGCTGGAGCCGATCACATCCGGCACCGTGTCGATCGATGGCAAGGTCGTCAATGCCGTTCCTGCCAAGTTGCGCGACATCGCCATGGTGTTCCAGTCGTACGCCCTTTACCCGCATATGACGGTGTACGAGAATCTGGCCTTCGGATTGCGGCGACGGAGCATCGAACAGGCGGAAGTCGCGCAGCGCGTGAATGCCGCTGCAGCCAAGCTGGGATTGACCGAATTCCTGAAGCGCAAACCATATGCGCTGTCGGGCGGCCAGCGACAGCGCGTGGCGCTCGGCCGCGCGATCGTGCGCGATCCCAAGGTATTCCTGTTCGACGAGCCGCTGTCGAATCTCGATGCGGCGCTCCGCGTCACCACGCGCAACGAGTTGATCAAGCAGCAGCACGAAATCGGCACGACCTCGATTTACGTGACGCATGACCAGGTCGAGGCGATGACCATGGGTGACCGCATCTGCATCATGAACCAGGGCAGGATCGTACAGATCGGCGGTCCGTTGGACGTCTACAGAAAGCCGGCCGACACGTTTGTGGCGCGATTTCTAGGTAACCCCTCGATGAATTTGTTGAAAGGCGAGATCAATGCCAAAGACGGTCGCGCCTATGCGCACTTTGCAGGCGGCGCTTTCTCCCTGCCGAATCGAACGTCGCCATCGCTTGCACAGCATGTCGGCCGGGACGCGATAATCGGTGTGCGGCCGGAAGATCTGTACGAGGCAGTCCCGCCGGGTGATGCTGCGCAGTTCGCGCGCTTGCGCGCCCGCGTGGTCGCCGTCGAGCCGCTGGGCGCCGAGACCCTGCTGGTGGTGGCGCTGGATGGGTCGAATGACGAACTGATCGCGCGCGTTGGGCGCGACACGGCTTTGCGCGTTGGCGACAATCTCGACATCGCGTTGGATACCGCAGCGATCCATCTGTTCGACCCGAGGACGACAAAGGCCATCGTTTAGGTCACCGACCTAGAAGGAAAACATCGTGGCAAATGCCGGTCGCATTGTCGATTGCCATGCCCACATCATCGATCCGGCACGATTTCCGTTCACCGGGACACGCGGCTATAAGCCGCGCTCCGACGAGAGCGGAACGCGCGAGGAATTCTGTGCGGTGCTCGGTGGTCACGGCATCAGTCATGCGGTGCTGGTGCAGTTGAGCGGTTACGGCACCGACAACTCGGCGATCCTGGACACGGTGGAGACGTATCGCGGCCGGTTCAAGGCAATCGCGGTGATCGCCCGGGATGTCAGCGATAGAACACTCGAGGATCTGGCTGGTGGAGGCGTGGTCGGCGCCCGTTTCAATCTGGTGAGCTACGAGCTCGACGCGCTGTCGCGGCGCGATGCGCCGCAGCTGCTCCAGCGGCTGAAAGCGTTGGGATGGTTCGCGCAGGTCTTTGCCGACGACGCGCAATGGCCGCTCGCCGCCGCGGTATTGAAGAAGAGCGGCATTCGAGTATTGATCGACC
>DATNNK010000005.1:0-4669 GCA_035601875.1 Casimicrobiaceae bacterium
TCGCTATGCCCCACGAGGATCGGCCTGTCGATAGCGAGTTGGTCCAGCAGTTCCGGCAACGTGGCGAGCGCTTCCTCGTGCATATAGCTGACTGTTCGCGGCTCTCTCAGCGGCTCGGAATTGCCGTAGCCGTACCGCGAATACACCAACGCGTTGCAGTTCGTTGCGTGCGCCACGCGGCTGGGGAAATCTCTCCACATCGCGACCGAACCGAGCCCTTCGTGCAGGAATACCAGGGTCGGACGGTCCGCACGAGTCACCGCGACGCGCTCGTATTCGAGGGAGCGAGAACAGACGGTAACGAATGGCATCGAGAGGCTCTTTAGACCCCGAGATGCCGCTGCAGCACGTCAGGCTGCGCTTTCAATGTCGGGCTGTCGCCCTCGAACACGACGCGGCCCTTCACCAGGATCACGTTGCGATTGGCGATTGCCGTTACCGCGGCGTAATTCTTGTCGACGATCAATGTGGCGATCCCGTGCTCGCGGATCTCGCGGATGATCCGCCAGATTTCGCGTGCGATCTGCGGCGCCAGGCCTTCGGTCGCCTCGTCGAGGATCAGGAGGTCGGGGTTGGTCATCAAAGCCCGGCCGATGGTGAGCATCTGCTGCTCGCCGCCGGAGAGCCGCCAGCCTCCGTTGTCGAGCCGCTCGGCGAGTCGCGGAAAAGTCGCCAATACGCGCTCGTACGTCCAGTCGTGGCGCCCGTCGGTTCCGGCGCGTGCGGCCATCACCAGATTCTCGTGTACGGTGAGGTTCGGGAAGATGCCGCGGCCTTCCGGCACGTAGGCGATGCCCTGGCGCGCGATGAGATACGGCTCGGCGCCGGTCATCGGCGTGCCGCAGACCCAGACTTCGCCGTGGCGAGGTTTGACCAGCCCGAGCATGCTGCGGATCAGCGTACTCTTGCCCATGCCATTGCGTCCCATCAGGCCGACGGTCTCGCCGCGATCAATGCGAAAATCAACACCATGGAGCACATGGCTGGCTCCGTAATAGGTGTGCAACTCGCGGGCTTCGAGGAGTGCTTCGCTCATTCGCGCGACCCCCGTTCGGTCGCGTGCCCGACTCCACATCGCGACGCTCGCGGGGCCCTTGCTTCCCGGCTCACGCGGCTACCCCGTCGCCGAGATACGCCTGCCGCACCGCGGCGCTGCTGCGAATTTGCGCTGGCGAACCGCTTTCCAGCACCTGGCCGTCCACCATGACTGTAATGACGTCGGCCACCGCGAACACCGCATCCATGTCGTGCTCGACCAAAAGAATCGCATGTCCTGGCGTGAGCTTCTGCAATAGCGACACCATGCGCCCAGCCTCCTCCGCCCCCATGCCGGCCAGCGGCTCATCGAGCAGCAGGACGTCGGGCGCGGTCGCGAGAACCATCGCGATCTCCAATTGGCGCTGCTCGCCGTGAGAAAGCGCCGAGGCAATCTGGCCAGCGCGTCCGTCCAATCCAGCTGCCTCGAGCGCGCGCCGCGCGGCGTCGCACACAGGCTGGTAGCCGAGGGCGTCGGCGAAGACGTGCAGCACACGCGGAGTGCGCGACTGTGCGGCGAGGCGACAATTCTCGAATGCGGTGAACGCAGGAAAGATATTCGTCTTCTGGTAGCTGCGACCGATACCGATGCGCGAGCGGCGATCGGCGCTGTCGCGGGTGATGTCATCGCCCTTGTAACTTATGCTGCCGGAAGTGGCGCGGAGGTCGCCCGAAAGCAGATTGATCAGCGTCGTCTTCCCCGCGCCGTTGGGACCGAGCACCGCGTGCAGCTTTCCGCGATGGAGCTCAATGGCCACATTGTTCGCGGCCATGAGGCCGCCGAAGCGGCGCGAGAGTCCTTGGGTGCGCAGGACCGCGTCACTCATCGTCGGCGTCTCCGACGAGCGTGCGCTTGAAACGGCCCCCGACGCTTGCGAGCCCGCCCGGAAGGAATATTACGAGCAGAATGATCGTTGCTCCGAGCAACAACTGCCAGTGCGTCGTGACCGACTGGTAGAGCTCCTGCAACGCCACGAAAGCGAATGCCCCGACAACCCCGCCGTAGAGGCGGCCCAGGCCGCCAAGTATCAGCATCAACAGCACATTCCCGGATTGGTGCCACGAGATGATCTCGGGGTTCACGAAACCGAATTGCATCGCCGACAGGTAGCCTGCAAGGCCGGCGAGCGCACCGGCGAGGGTAAAGCTGGCGAGCTTGTAAAGGTAGACGGGGAAGCCAAGCGAGCGCATCCGGTGCTCGTTGCTGCGGATGCCCTGCAGCGCGCGGCCGAAGGTCGAGCGCAGCAGCACGCGCAGGAAGACGAACACCAGCAACATCGCTGCGAACACGAAGTAATACGAATGCGTCGCGCTGCCGAGATCGAACGGCAAAAATCCGCCGATGCTGGCGACCGGTTTGAAATTCATGCTGATGCCGTCCGAGCCTCCGCCGAACTTCGTGTCGTGGAAAACGAAGTAGAACATCTGCGCGAACGCCAGTGTCACCATGATGAAATAGATTCCCTTCGTGCGCACCACGAATACCCCGACAACCAGCGCCGCGAGCCCGGCTGCCAGCATGGCCGCCGGCAGCGTTAGCCAGAGGTTCGCTGCGGCGTATTTCGGCGCCACGAGCCCCAGCGTGTAAGCACCGATCCCGAAGAACGCCGCATGGCCGAACGATACCAGTCCCGTATACCCGACGAGGAGGTCGAGGCTCATCGCGAAGATCGCCAAAATCATCACATTGGTGACGAGTTCAGTGTAGAACGTCGCGCCAGTGAACGGGAACGACGCGAGCAGCGCGAGCGCCACCGCGAACAAGATTCGCTTCCGGCTCACCGGTCCGCTCCTGACATCTGCCGAAGCGCTATCAAATGCACTCAAACCCGCCTGAACAGGCCTTCGGGTCGCCACAGCAGGATAGCCGCCATCAGCACATAGACGGTAACGCCCGCGGCTTCGGGGATCAGTACCTTGACGAATGTGTCGGCGAGACCGATCAACAGGGCCGCCACCAGCGCGCCCCAGATCGAACCGATCCCGCCGATCACCACGACGACGAAGCAGATGATCAGAACCTGTGTCCCCATCCCCGGATAAACGGACGAGACCGGCGCCGCGATCATGCCGGCAAACGCCGCGAGGGCCACGCCGAGCGCAAATACGAGACGGTAGATCAGATTGATGTTAAGGCCGAGCGATTGCACCATCTCGCGGTTCGACGCTCCGGCGCGGATCATCATTCCGAGCCGCGTGCGGCGGATAAGGAAGTACAGCAAGCCCGCCAGCAGGACGCACACTGCGGACATGAACAGCCGGTACACCGGGTAGGAGAGCGTATCGGTGAGCGGCAGCGACCAGTTAAGGATGTCGGGCACGTTGACGCCGTGCACATCGTTGCCGACCATGATGCTGCGCAATTCCTCGAATACAAGGATCAGGCCGTACGTCAGCAGGACCTGCTCCAAGTGGTCGCGCTTGTACAGGTGACTGAACAGCGCCCACTCGAGCACGACGCCCAACACCACCGAAAGCGCCGTCCCGAGAACGATCGCGACAAACAGGCTCCCGGTCAGCGACGCCAGGGAAAACGCCATGTACGCGCCGATCATGTAGAAGCTGCCGTGGGCGAGATTGATGATGCCCATGATGCCGAAGATCAGCGTGAGGCCGCTCGCGACCAGGAACAGCAGCAACCCGTACTGGACGCTGTTCAGAAGCTGGATCAGGAACGAGTAGACGTCCACGCGAGCGCTCCAGCGTAGGGCAGACAAAAAATACGCGGGCAGGCGGCGCGCCTGCCCGCGTCATGTCAGGCTCTAAAGCTTGCAGCCCCGCGCCGGGTCGGTCAAGCCCTTGATCGCGACGCTGACCACCTTGTTTTCTTTGCCCTCGACCTTGCGCAGATAGATGTCCTGCACCGGGTTATGGGCCTTCGACAGCGTGAGAGGCCCTCGGGGGCTGTCGATTTTCGCCGCTTCCATCGCGGCCACGAGTTCGCCACGCTTGCCAACGTCGCCCTTGACTGCGACGAGGCCCGTGTTCAGCAGTTGCGCTGCATCGTAGCCTTGTACCGCGTAAACGTCGGGCTCGGCCTTGTAAGCTTTGGAATACGCGGCGCGGAATGCCTTGTCCTTGGGATTGGAGAGGCCGTCGGCGTAATGCAGCGTCGTCAGCAGGCCCTGCGCAGAATCACCTTGTGCATCAAGCGTGCCGTCGGTCAGGAATCCGGCCCCGACGAGCGGGATCGAACTCTTGAGCCCGGCGGCCGCGTAATCCTTGACGAACTTGACCGCGCCGCCGCCGGCGAAGAAGACGTAGACCACATCCGGCTTGAGCGAAGCGATTTGGGTTAGATACGACTGAAACTCGACCTGCGGGAAAGGCAGCGACAGCTCCTTGATGACTTTGCCGCCGCCCTGCTCGAAGCCTTCCTTGAAGCCGCCGACCGATTCGTCCCCGGCGGCGTACTTCCACGTGAACGTAACCGCAGTCTTCTTTTTCTGCTCCGCCGCGACCTTGCCCATCGCATAACCGGGCTGCCAGTTGGAGAAAGACGTACGGAAGATGTTAGCCGCGCAGAGCGGGCCGGTAATCTCGTCCGCCCCCGCGTTCGGGATGATGAGCAGCGTGTTGTTGTCGCGAGCCACCTTCGCCATAGCCAGCGCTACGCCCGAGTGCACGGTACCGA
>DATNNK010000006.1:0-8132 GCA_035601875.1 Casimicrobiaceae bacterium
GACATCGAGCAGCGCCGCAATGCGTGGCGCCACATTTTTGCCGAAACCCGTCGCCGGCAGGAAAAAATGCGAGTACGACGCCGCTAACGCCGTCACCAGAAGAGCGAGATTTTCCGCAGTCTGGTTGGCGAGGTGCGCGGCGTCGGCGTGCAAAACCTTGGCGACACCGGCAATGTTGGCGGCTGCCTGCGCGGCGCCGCCGGCGTTGTGACCGGCGACGAGCACATGGATGTCGCCTCCGACCTTCTGCGCGGCGGCAATCGTGTGCAGCGTCGCGCTCTTCAGCGCGCCGTGGTCGTGCTCGGCAATGACGAGTGTGGTCATGATCGGTGCGAACTATTTAACGCGCTGGATCCTGCTTGGCCGTTCCTTGAACTTCGCCCTTCGGGCTCGTTTTCGCGGGGATGCTCTGAGGGGCGCTCGCGCCAGCCGTGGTTCCCCGCTTTCGCGGGGATGCTCTGAGTGGGTGCTCGCGTCACTCAAATCACCTTCGCCTCATTGCGTAACTTGGCCACCAGCTCCTTGGCGTCGGCCACTTTGCCGCCGCCCTTGCGTCTGGGCGGCTCGACAACCTTGAGCGTCGCGAGCCGGGGTGTAACGTCGACCCCGAGCGTGTCCGGCTTGATAATGTCGAGCGGCTTCTTTTTCGCCTTCATGATATTGGGCAACGTCGCATAGCGCGGCTCGTTCAATCTCAAATCCGTCGTGATGACCGCCGGGAGCTTCATCGCCAGCGTCTCGAGGCCGCCGTCGATCTCGCGCTTGACCGTTGCCCGTTTTTGGCCGGCCTCATCGGTGATGTCGATCTTGGAGGCGAACGTGGCTTGCGGCCAACCGAGGAGTGCGGCGAGCATCTGCCCGACCTGATTGGCGTCGTCGTCGATCGCCTGCTTGCCCAGTATCACCAGTTGCGGCGCCTCCTTGTCGACAATCGCCTTGAGCAGCTTGGCAACCGCGAGCGGCTGCAACTCGACCGTCGACTCGACCAGAATCGCGCGGTCGGCGCCCATCGCCAGAGCAGTGCGCAGCGTTTCCTGGCACGCGGTGATGCCGCACGAAACCGCGATGATCTCGGTCACGATGGCTTTTTCCTTCAGCCGCACCGCTTCCTCGACGGCGATTTCATCGAACGGGTTCATCGACATCTTGACGTTGGCGGTGTCGACCCCGGACCCGTCGGGCCTGACTCGAACCTTGACGTTGAAATCGACCACACGCTTGACCGGAACAAGAACTTTCATCGACAGGTCCTGGGAGGGGCGATGGGCGCTTACGCGAAGCTCGCGCGCCCGACGCGCGAAAGCGTTGAATTATAGCAAGATCGAGGGCTCGTCCGGCCGCGACAAGGTCTCGAAAACCATGGATGCAGCAGCGGACCGGCGGTATTAAGGGGTGCCGCTCCCGGCGTCCGCGGCGCGAATGATTGCGCTTTGACGACGCCACCGCTGCGACGGCGTCGCCAGTTAGACGGCGTGGACCGTCGCGCGGCATCGCGACGCGGTGCACGATGCCCTGCGCGCTAAGGCAAGTTTAGCGTTCGACGTCGCACTGGACGCTCGCCGCGTCCATCCGACCTTCCCAGGTGAGGGTATTGTTTTCCCGCACCGGGTCGGGAACGATCCGATCCGGGTCGGCGACGACTTCGATGCGTGTGACATCCGCGGCCTGGAGGCGCGTCGGGTTCATCGCGAGGGTAACCGTCGATGTGACAGTGAGCGGAACGACCTGCGCCACGCTGACATCTTCGCGCGCACCGTTGGCGGTCGTCACCGTCGCCGCGACGCGGAACGCAGCAAGATCGCCGGTCAGGAGCGCGGTGTTGGCGATGATGTCCGCTCCCATGTTCTGTACCCTGACCGTCACCACCAATGTTCCGTCATCAAGCCGGGTGCAGCTTATGGCTCGCAGATTTAGGTCCGCCCGCGGCACGCTGTCGTAGATCGGATAAAAGAACATGGTCTCGTCCGGAAACGTCAGCATGGTCGGAAACCGCACGACACGGGGCTGAATGTCGGCATCCGACCAGGTCGAAAACCGCTGGTTCTCCCCATACGAGCGAATCTGGCATCCCGCGAGCAACGTTACCCCGGCAATGAGGCCCAACTGGACGATCTTGCGCATGTATTTCTCCCTTGAACTGCGGTCCCGCGGCGTCATAAAACTAGTCAAAATCGCGGGAAAGGCGCCGATGGATACGAGCAATCATGGTCCGTCACCGGCGCGAGGTCAACTGCGGATACGCCAGGCGGTCAGTCGCAATGGGGCGAATGGTCGTGAATCAGGGTCTCCAGGGCCGCAAAAAGCTGCTTGTCGGTGATTTCATCGGCGGCCGCCTGAGCTTCAGCTTCCGGCTTCGGTCGCGGGGTGCCGTTGTCCTCCCAGGCCGTCGCGTCTATCAGGACGCCGCGCTGATAGCGAAACTCGGCGCGCCGCGTGCCGCGCGGGTACCACGAGCGCTTGATGCCTTGCAATCGGTTCTCGACGTACGGCGCCTCGAGCTCGCGCCGAAGCTCGCGCCGCGCACCGGGCGCGGTGTACCAGAGCGCGACGGTACCTGCCTTGTCGTCATCCTGGTAGGGAATGACCGCAACTCGCGCACCGGAGGAGTTCCAGAAAATGAAAGTCCCGGTCTTCCTGCCTTGGGTAAATGCGCCGACCACTCGCAGTCGCCCACCCTGCGCGTGCAATTCGTACGCACCATGGGGCACGCCGCCTCGGCATGCGCCGACGACGTCGAACGTCTGAGCACCTGCCGCCAGCGCCACAAGCGCCAGCGCCATCGCGCAACGCCGTAGGGCGCACGACACTAGCTTTTTCGCTGCGACCACCAGGCCATGATCTCGCCGACAATTCCGCGACGGAAGGCGAGCACGCAGACCACGAAGATGCCGCCGGTGATTACCGTCACCCATTCGCCAAAGGCGGCGAGATAGTTTTCCAAGCCAATGATGATGAAGGCTCCGACGACCGGGCCAAAGACCGTACCCATGCCACCGAGCAGCGTCATGAGCACCACCTCTCCGGACATGGTCCAGTGCACATCGGTGAGCGATGCCAATTGAAAAACGATTGCCTTGGTCGCACCCGCGAGGCCCGCCAACGTCGCCGAAAGCACGAATGCGAGGAGCTTGTATCTTTCGGCGTCGTAGCCCAGGGAAATGGCGCGGGGCTCGTTTTCGCGAATCGCCTTCAAGACCTGTCCGAAAGGCGAGTGGACGACGCGATAGATCAATGCAAACGCGGCGATGAATACGACCAGCACGAAGTAATACATGGACAGCGTATTCGACAAGTCCAGCAGGCCGAACAATCGGCCGCGCGGTACCGATTGAATGCCATCTTCACCGTGCGTGAACGGCGCCTGCAAGCAGAAAAAATAAATCATCTGCGCCAGCGCCAGCGTGATCATGGCGAAATAGATACCCTGGCGGCGAATGGCGAGCAGTCCGGTGACGAGCCCGAGGGTTGCGGCGGCGCCGGTGCCGGCGAGGATCGCGGCCTCCGGCGGCCATCCCCACACCTTGGCGGCGTGTGCGCAGACATAGCCGGCGGTGCCGAGGAACATCGCGTGGCCGAACGACAACAGCCCGCCGAACCCGAGCAGGAGGTTGAACGCGCAGGCGAAGAGCGCGAAACACAGCGCCTTCATGAGGAACACCGGGTAGATGCCGGCGAAGGGCGCCACGGCGAGCAACGCCGCCATTACCACCATGGTGAGCATGAACCCCGGCTGCCAGCGCTGCGCGGGGATGACTGCGGCGACGGGCTCGGTCATCTCGCTATCGCTCCTTGCCGAACAACCCCGCCGGCTTGATCAAAAGCACGATCACCATGACCACGAAGATGACGGTGTTCGATGCTTCGGGATAGAACACCTTGGTCAGGCCCTCGACGACGCCCAGGCCAAAGCCGGTCAGGATAGCGCCGAGAATCGAGCCCATCCCGCCAATGACCACCACCGCGAAGACGACGATGATCATATTCGCGCCCATCAGCGGGTTCACCTGGTAGATGGGCGCCGCCATCACGCCGGCAAACGCAGCCAGACCCACCCCAAAGCCATAGGTCAGCGTCACCATGCGCGGCACGTTGATGCCGAAAGCCTGCACCAGCGCCGGATTCTCGGTCGCCGCGCGCAGATACGACCCGAGCTTGGTGCGTTCGATAACGTACCACGTGCCGAAGCAGACGATGGCCGAGGCAAGGATCACCCAAGCGCGATACTTCGGCAGCCGCATGAACCCGAGGTCGAAAGCATCGGCAAACTCCACGGGCAGGCGATAGGGTTGTCCTGCGCTGCCGTAATAATTGGTGAACACGCCCTGAATCATGAGCGCGATGCCGAAGGTCAGCAGCAGCCCGTAGAGGTGGTCGAGCTTGTAGAGCCGCGAGAGCATGGTGCGCTCGATCAGGACCCCGGTCGCGGCGACTGCGACCGGGGCTAGCAGCAGGGACCACCAGTAGCCGATGCCCCAGCGCTCGAGCAGAAACCAGGCGCAGAACGCGCCCAGCATGTACTGCGCGCCGTGCGTGAAGTTGATGATGTTGAGCAGGCCGAAGATGACCGCAAGCCCGAGCGACAGCATGGCGTAGAAGGCGCCGTTGATGAGGCCGATCAAAAGCTGGCCGAACAGTGCCTGGGTGGGAATACCGAAAATCTCAGTCATCGGAATTGCACGATAATCGCGTTTCCCGAGGTTTACCGTCGTTCCCGCACCTTAGCCGTCGTTCCCGCTCAGTTTGGTGAATGAGCGGGAACCCAGTGGCGTTCATCGCAAAATCGTAACGCTTCAAACGACGCTGGATCCCCGCGCAATTACCAAAATGAGCGGGGATGACGCATCCGTAATCAATCGCCGCGACGCTCCGCGTCTCGCTCTTGGACGGATGCGTCACTTAACCAGCGGACAGCCGCCATCGGCGAGCGGCCGGAACGCCTGATCGGCGGGAATCGTCGCGCGTACTTTGTAGTAGTCCCACGCCCCCTTGGATTCCGATGGCTTCTTCACTTCCACGAGATAGGCCGGGTGAATCTTCCGGCCGTCGGCGCGAATGGTGCCCTTGCCGAACAGCGGGTCGTCGGTCGGCATTTCCTTCATCTTGGCGACGACCTTGGTTCCATCGTCGCTCTTCAGAGCCTCGACCGCCTTGAGATAATGCAGCACCGCCGCGTAGACGCCGGCATGAACCATCGTCGGATGGATCCCCTTGTCGCGCTCGGCGAAGCGCTTGGCGAAGGCGCGCGTCTGGTCGTTCATGTCCCAGTAAAACGTATTGGTGATGATCAGCCCCTGTGCCGTCGGCAAGCCAAGCGCGTGGATGTCGGTCAGGAACACGAGCAGGCCGGCCAGGTTCTGGCCGCCCTTGACGATGCCGAATTCCGCCGCCTGCTTGATCGAGTTCGTGGTGTCGCCGCCGGCATTGGCGAGTCCAATGATCTTGGCCTTCGAGGCCTGCGCCTGCAGCAGGAACGACGAGAAGTCCTGCGTGTTCAGCGGATGTCGAACCTTGCCCAGCACCTTGCCGCCGTTTTTCAACACGACTGCTTCGGTATCACGCTCGAGGGCCAGGCCGAACGCATAGTCGGCGGTTAGAAAGAACCAGGTGTCGCCGCCGGTCTTGACGATGGAGCTACCAGTGCCGTTGGCCAGCATCCAAGTGTCATACGCCCAATGCACCGTATTCGGCGAGCAAGCCTTGCCGGTCAGATCAGAGGATGCCGCGCCCGACACCAGAAATGCCTTGCCCTTATCCCTGGTGATCTGGTTAACGGCGAGCGCGACGCCGGAATTCGGAACATCGACGATTACGTCTACCTTGTCGACGTCGTACCATTGCCGCGCAATGCTGGAGCCGACATCGGGCTTGTTTTGGTGGTCCGCGCTCACGATCTCGACCTTGACGCCACGCTTCTCGATCCCGGAGTCTTCGACGGCCATCTTCGCCGCAACTACGGACCCAGCACCGGCCAGGTCGGTATAAAGGCTGGACATGTCCGACAGCACGCCGATCTTGACGACGTTGTCGGAAATCTGCGCCTGCGCGACGCCCCCGCCGAGCGCCGCCGCGACCGCAAGACTTAGAAGGGTACGTTTGACGATATTCATGCTAGCTCCTCGTTGTGGTTCAATGCTTGGCTAATCGGCATGCAAATGCAGAAAATCGGTGGCTCGAGCGCGCGTCACACGCCGAGATATTCATGCAGCTTTGCCATGTTGGCATCGAGCTGGGAATTGGGGATCATATCCACCACGCGCCCATTTTCCATGACATAGTGCCGGTCCGCGACGGTCGCCGCGAAATGAAAATTCTGTTCGACCAGCAGGATCGTGAACCCTTGGGCTTTAAGCTCAGCGATGGTGCGGCCGATCTGCTGAACGATCACCGGCGCGAGCCCCTCGGTGGGTTCATCGAGCAGCAACAGCCGCGCGCCGGTGCGCAGTATGCGCCCGATCGCCAGCATCTGCTGCTCGCCCCCGGAAAGCTTCGTGCCTTGGCTCGAGAGCCGCTCCTTCAAATTTGGGAACAGCGTGAAGATCTGCTCGAGGGTCAGACCGCCATCCTTGACCTTGGGCGGCAAGAGCAGGTTCTCCTCGACGTTCAAACTGGAAAAAATCCCCCGCTCCTCGGGACACAGCGCAATCCCGAGATGGGCAATCCGGTTCGAGGGCAGGCGTATCGTCTCCACGCCGTCGAGCGAGATCGAGCCCTCGCGGCGCCCAACGATGCCCATGATCGACTTCATGGTCGTCGTCTTGCCGGCACCGTTGCGACCGAGGAGCGTCACCACCTCGCCGGCCGCGACGTCGAAGGCCACGCCGTGCAGGATGTGCGACTCGCCGTACCACGCGTTCAGCTCCTGCACCGCGAGCAACGGAACGGTGTTGGCAGCCTCAGGCATGCCCGGCTCCGAGATAGGCCTGGATGACATCCGGGTTCTTCGATACCGCCGCGTAGTCGCCTTGGGCGAGAATCTCGCCACGGGCAAGAACCGTGATGTGGTCGGACAGGGTCGACACCACCGAAAGGTTGTGCTCGACCATCAGCACGGTGCGATTAGCGGCGACTTTCTTGATCAGCGCCGCGATCCGGTCGACATCGGAGTGCGCCATGCCCGCGGTGGGCTCGTCGAGCAGCATCAATTCCGGATCGAGGGCAAGGGTCGTCGCGATTTCCAGCGCGCGTTTGCGGCCATAGGCGAGCTCGACTGCCGGCGTCGCCGAAAATCCGTTCAGGCCGACGGCATCGATCAGCTCCAGAGCCCGTGCGTTGAGCGCTATGAGCGTGCCCTCGGCGCGCCAGAAATCGTAGGAATGACCGGTCTTTCTCTGAAGAGCGATGCGCACGTTCTCGAGCACGGTGAGATGCGGAAATACCGCCGAAATCTGAAACGAGCGCACCAGCCCCATACGCGCGATGGTCGAGGGACGCGAACCCGTGATCTCCAGTCCGTTGAAGAAGATCTGTCCGCGTGTCGGTGTCAGGAAATGCGTGAGCAGATTGAAGCAAGTGGTCTTGCCGGCGCCGTTGGGACCGATCAGCGCGTGGATCGTCCCGCGCTTGACCGAAAGATCGACGCCATTGACGGCGACGAAGCCTTTGAACTCCTTGGTCAACCCGCGCGTCTCGAGTATCGTGTCATCCGCCATGCTCTCGAGTATCGTGTCATCCGCCATGCGTACGTCTGGGGAAAGGGCGTCCCGCGCTCGTGTTTGTTTCAATGTGAGGCGCGATTATCCGGTCCGCGCCGGTCCTTGGCAATGAAGTTCGAGCGTTTGGTCGCTCTGGAGGCTGGCCCTCCCACCTCGGCCTAGCCGCTCCACTTCGGCCTAGTCGCTCCACTTCGGCGCGCGCTTGCCAAGAAAAGCATCGATGCCTTCCCAGGCGTCAGGCTCGAGCATATTGCAGGCCATCACGCCTCCGGCGAGCGCGTACGCGCCTTCGATGTCGCGTTCGACCTGTCCATAGAAGGCTCGCTTGCCCAGCGCGACCACGGTGGCGCTGCGGGCCCGGATGATGCCGGTGAAGTGCGCGACCGCGGCGTCGAGATCGCTTTGCGGCACGACCTTGTTGACCAGCCCCTAGTCGAGCGCGGTCCGGGCGTCGATCATCTCGCCGGTCAACAGCATTTC
>DATNNK010000007.1:0-19714 GCA_035601875.1 Casimicrobiaceae bacterium
GCCTAGTCGTCCTCGATGCCGCACGCAGCGGCGTCCTCGGTGCAGTACTCGGCGGCGTGCTCAGTGCCCTAGGCGTACTCAGTGCCGCAACTTATAGCCGCGCTTGAGCACCCAAAGCGTCAACGCGCTCAGCGCGCCGCAGGACACGGCAATCACCGCCAGGCTCAAGCCCGGCTCGATATCGGAAAGCCCGAAAAAGCCGTAGCGAAAGCCGTCGATCATATAGAAGAACGGATTGAAATGCGACAGCGTTTGCCAGAACGGCGGTAGCGTATGGATCGAATAGAAAACGCCTGACAAAAACGTCAGCGGCATGATCAGGAAATTCTGGAACGCGGCGAGCTGATCGAACTTGTCCGCCCAGATGCCGGCAAGCAAGCCCATCACGCCGAGGATCATGCTGCCGAGCAAGGCAAATGCGAGCGCCCACAACGGGTGCGCCGGCGCGATCGGCGCGAACCACAAGGTGACGAGGAACACGCCGAGACCGACCGAGATGCCGCGCACCATCGCGCCGACGACGTATGCCCCGAACAAATCGAGCGGCGACAAGGGCGGGAGCAGCACGAAGATCAGATTGCCGGTGATCTTGGACTGGATCAACGAGGACGAGCTGTTGGCGAACGCGTTCTGCAGCACCGACATCATCACCAGACCGGGGATGAGAAACGCCGTGTAGCGAACCCGTCCGTCGAACACCGAAACGTGCGACTCCAGCACCTGCGAAAAAATCAGCAGGTACAACAGAGACGTCAGCACCGGCGCGAGGATGGTCTGAAAGCTGACCTTCCAGAATCGCAGCAACTCCTTGTAGAGCAGCGTCTGCCAGCCCGAGCGGTGCCGCATCGGCTCCATCGTCAGGCTCGCGCTCATTTCCGTACTCAGTTTGGTGCTCATTTCCGGACTCAGTTCGCGCCCAGTTTGGTATTCAATTCGTATTCAAGCAGCGCGCTTCATGATTCTGAGAAAGACCTGCTCCAGGTCGGCCTCCTGCAGCGCGAGCTCGGCGATCGCGACGCCGTGCTCACGCAAAGCCGAGAGCAGGCTCTCGAGCTCCGCGTAACTGGTCAGCGACAAGAGGTAGCTCGTGCCTTCGTGCCTCAGGACGCGCTCGCGCCATGCATCGGGCAAGGCGTCCGCCGTGAGTCGCACCGTCAGGCCCGCGAAGCCGGACAGCAGGTTTTGCGTGGTGTCGAGCGCGACGACTTTTCCGGCCTTAAGCATCGCGATCCTGTTGCACAAGGCTTCGGCCTCCTCCAGATAGTGCGTGGTAAGGATGATCGTATGCCCGTCGCGGTTGAGCTTGCGGATGAATCCCCACAGGCTTTGGCGCAGCTCGACGTCGACACCCGCGGTGGGCTCGTCGAGAACGATCACCGGCGGCTTGTGCACCAGCGCTTGTCCGACGAGCACCCGGCGCTTCATGCCTCCGGACAGCGCGCGCATGTTGGCATCGGCCTTCGAGGCCAAGTCGAGGTGATGCAGGATTTCGTCGATCCACGCGTCGTTGTTGCGCAGACCGAAGTAGCCTGCCTGAATGCTGAGCGTTTCGCGAACGCTGAAAAACGGATCGAACACCAGTTCCTGCGGCACCACGCCCAGGAGCCTCCGCGCCCGGCGATAATCGGTCACCACGTCGTGCCCGAGCACCCGCGCCGTGCCGCGGTCAGCGCGGGTAAGCCCGGCGACGATCGAGATCAGCGTCGTCTTGCCGGCGCCGTTGGGACCGAGCAAGCCGAAGAATTCGCCCGCCTCGACCACGAGGTCGACGCCGGCCAGCGCCTGCACAGCGCCGAAGCGGCGAGCGACATCGATGATTTCGACCGCGGCGCCCATTAAGGCAAAGATGGCGGCACAACGACCTGGGTCGAGCGCTCAGTTAGGTGCGGAGTCAGTTGCGAACTGAGGTGCCGAGTCAGATGCGAACCGAGGTGCTGAGTCAGATGCGAACTGAGATGCGAAGTCGCGCACGAACCGAGATGCGGAGTCAGGTGCGAACCGAGATGGCGAGTCAGGTGCGAAATCAGTTCGGTTCCGCGACCAGGAGGTCCTCGACGCCATAGAGCTGCGCCAGCGAAGCCAGGCTCGGTGGAAGATGAGCAAACGTAAGGGGCTTGCCTTCGACTGCCGCGCGGCGCTTCCAGGCGAGCAAAAGTGCAACGGCCGCCGAGTCGACCGCCTCGACACGTTCGAGGTCGATCACGCCGGTCGCAGGCAGCTCCGCTTCGGTGCTGATGGCGAGCACCGTCGCAGCGGAATCCATGGTGAGCGAACCGGCGGGCATCCAACGCTCGCCCTCCACCTGAAATGCGGTCGTGACTTCGCTCACTTGGGAGTCGGCGGCGGCGCCGGGCCCTTATTTTTCGTGTCGAGCGCCTTAATCAGGCCGTCGATGCCGGAGTTCCTGACGATGTCGTTGAACTCATCGCGGTAATTGGTCACCAGGCTCACGCCGGCAACCACAACGTCATAGGCCTTCCAGCCTTCCGGCGTCTTGGTCATGTTGTAGTCGATCTGCACCGGCGCCTGTCCGGGACGACGCACTTCGGTGCGAACGATGACCTCGGTGTCGCCGGCGTTCATGCGCAGCGGCTTGTAGTCCATGGTGTTGTCGCGGTAGCCCGTCAGCGCTCCCGAATAGGTGCGTACCAACAACGTACGAAACTGGTCCGTGAGTTGCTGTTGCTGCTCGGGGTTGGCGTTCCGCCAATTGCGGCCCACCGCCAATGCGGTCATGCGCGCGAAGTCGAAGTGGGGCGCGAGCTTGCTCTCGATCAGTTGCTTGACCTTGGCCTGATTGCCGGCTTGTAGATCCTTGTCGGAGCGGATCGTGGAAAGCACGTCCTCGGCCACGCGCTTGACCAATGCGTCGGGCGCTTCCTGCGCCAATGCCGGGTCCGCCGACAGCGCGAGCGGCAGCATAATCAGGGTCGACAACAGCGTGCGTAGCATGGTGGTCCTCTTCGTATTCATGGCCTGGGAACGCATGGACAGCGTAAACGGCCGTCGGTTCTTCGAATTGACTGCCGTCGGAGCCCTTATTGGCCGCCGCGCACCAATGGGCTGCTCAACCTCGCGGCGTCATTCTTCCTCGGGCTCCGGTGGTGGCTTGCCGTCGTAGAGCTGGTAGCGGCGCGCCCTCAAGTAGGCATTGCGCAGGAAGCGGTACTTGTCGATGGCGGCGGTGTCGAGCACGCCTTCGCTCTGGAGCAGTTGCGCGCGAGTGTCCAGGTAATTGAGCCCCCAAAGTGAATTGCGAACGGCAATATCGCTGATATAGCCGGTCGGACTGGCGTAGATCCGCACCACGGCGCCGGTGCCGTCACGCACCGTCGTCGGACCGAACAGCGGAATGAAAAGATATGCCCCGTCGGGCGCGCCCCACTTGCCGAAGGTCAGGCCGAAATCGTTGTGATCCTTGGTAATGCCCATCATCGACGCGAGATCGAAGATACCTGCCAGTCCGAACGTCGAGTTCAGCAGCACGCGGCCGAAGGCGTCTCCGGCGCGATTGCCGTCGCCCTGCAGTGCGTCGTTGATGCCGGTGAAAAGGTCATCGATGTTGCCGAAGAAATTCGACACGGCGGTGCGTACCGGCTCCGGCCAAATCTGGACGTACGCCTTGGCGACAGGCTTGATGACGGCATCGTCGACAGCCGTGTGCACGGAGTACATCGTCCGGTTCCATGGCTCCAGTGGGTCGACCTTCGACGGTGCCGCGGCACAGCCGGCGAGCACGACCGCGCAGAGAGCCAGCGCGGGTGCGATTGTGCGATTCAGTGCGTTCATTTCTTCGCTCCTGCGTCGGATGCCTTGTCGAAGAGAAACTGTCCGATCAGCTTCTCGATTACCACCGCTGACTGAGTCTTGGTGATCTGTTCTCCATCCTTGAGCATGACCGTATCGCCGCCGGCGTCGAGTCCGATATACACCTCGCCGAGCAGGCCGGAGGTGTTGATCGACGCGATCGTGTCCCTGGTGAATAACACATCGCGGTCGATGCGCATGGCGACGATCGCTTCATAACTCTTCGGGTCGAGCCGGATGGACTCGACGCGGCCCACGATCACGCCCGCGGCCTTGACCGGCGCACGCAGCTTGAGGCCGCCAATATTGTCGAAGCTCGCTTGCAGATGATAGCCCGGCGTCCGGTCCAGCGTAAGCAGATTACCCACCTTCAACGCCAGGAAGAGAATCGCGCCAAACCCGATGGCGACGAAAATGCCGACCCAGAGATCGATTGTGGAACGATTCACGAGCCAATTCCCCTGAACATGAACACAGTCAACACGAAGTCGAGCGCGAGGATCGCCAAAGAGGACACCACGACGGTGCGCGTGGTCGCGCTGGAAACGCCTTCGGCAGTCGGCTTCGCGTCATAGCCGTCGAGGACCGCGATCAGCGATACGGCAGTGCCGAACACCAGGCTCTTGATAATGCCGTTACTCACGTCGGGCCACACTTTGACACCCGCCTGCATCTGGCCCCAGAACGCGCCGGCGTCGACGCCGAGGATCCGGACGCCGATCAGGTAGGCGCCGAAGATCCCCAACGCAGAAAAGAGCGCGGCCAGCAGCGGCATCGAGATGACGCCGGCCCAGAAGCGAGGTGCCACCACCCGCGCAATCGGATCGACCGCCATCATTTCCATCGCCGAAAGCTGCTCGGTCGCCTTCATCAAACCGATCTCGGCGGTGATTGCGGAACCGGCCCGGCTGGCGAACAGAAGACCTGCCAACACAGGCCCGAGTTCCTTGACCAGCGACAGCGCCACCAGAATCCCCAGCTGCTCGTCGGCACCATAACGGACCAGCACTTCGTAGCCTTGCAGCGACAGCACCATCCCGACGAACAAACCCGACGTCAAAATAATAACCAGCGACAGCACCCCCGAGAAATAAATCTCGCGCAGCGTCAGATGCAAGCGCCGGAACGCTGCCGGCGAGTGCCAGATGATGGCGACCATGAAGCGTGCCGCATAGCCCAGCCAGGCGATGCCGCCCGTCACCGCGCCGCCGAGGCGGCGCAGGCCCTGCCCCAGGTCGTCTAGCGCTTCAATTGCCATCAGGCGTCGACATCGGCGAAAAGCGAGTCGCGGTAGGACGGTGCCGGATAATGAAACGCCACCGGGCCGTCGGGCGCGCCGTCGACGAACTGGCGAACGTAAGGATCGGTCGACGCCCGAACCTCCTCGGGGGTGCCGCTGGCGACAATCGTTCCTTCGGATACGAAATACAGCTGGTCGACCATTTTCAGGGATTCGTATACGTCGTGCGTCACGACCACCGACGTGATGCCGAGCGCGTCGTTCAGACGTCGTATCAACTGGCCTACGATGCCGAGCGAAATCGGATCGAGCCCGGCAAATGGCTCGTCGTACATGACCAGCATCGGATCGAGCGCGATGGCGCGCGCCAGCGCGACGCGGCGACCCATGCCTCCCGACAGCTCGGAGGGCATCAGCTGCGCGGCGCCGCGGAGGCCGACCGCGTGAAGCTTCATCAGCACGAGGTCACGAATGATCTCCTCGGGCAGCTCGGTGTGCTCACGCATCGGAAACGCGATGTTCTCAAATACGCTCATGTCGGTGAACAGCGCACCGAACTGGAACAGCATCCCGCAACGGCGCCGCAACGCGTACAGCGCGTCGGGTTCGAGGTCAGGCACCGATTGGCCGCCCACGAGCACCTCGCCCGAGGCCGGCTTGAGCTGCCCGCCGATGAGCCGCAGGATAGTGGTCTTGCCGCTGCCGCTGGCGCCCATGATCGCGACGATCTTGCCGCGAGGCACCGACATCGTGATGCCCTTCAGGATCTCGCGCGTGTCGTAGGCAAAATGTACATCGACGAGCTCGATCGCCGCAGCAGCAGGATCGAGTCGGCGCGTCGGGGACAGCGCGGCATGCGATGCCGCGGTGGTTGCAACCGGCATTTTCTTGATGGACCGTTCCGCAAGGACGTTGATTGTAGCGGGTTCACCCCCACCCAACAACGACCGGACGCTTGGAGATCAGCCTCGCAACAGCGTTTTCTCCGCCGATGCAAGATCCTCGGGGCGGCCAAGCAGCACCAGAATGTCGCCGGCTTCGAAGCGATACTGCGGTTGCGGCACTTCCGATCGCGCGCCGCGGCGGCGCACCCCGGTCACCTCGACTCTGTCGCCGAGCGCTATTTCGCCGAACGACTTGCCGACGGCGGTCGAGCGCTCGGTCAATCGCACCGAATGCAGTCGCGGTTGAACGTTTTCCGCGGCGTCCGCGGTGTCGGTCGCGCCGTGAAAGAAACCGCGGAAAAGGCTGTAGCGCTCCTCGCGGATCGCGCGAATGCGCAGCAGCACGCGGTTGAGCGGCACACCCACCAGAAGCAAGGAATGCGACGCGAGCATCAGGCTTCCTTCGAGCACTTCGGGCACGACTTCGGCGGCACCCGCCTTCAATAGCAGGTCGAGCTCGGTGTCGTCCAGGGTGCGAACGATGACCGGCACCTCGGGACGCGCTTCGTGCACGTGATGCAGAATCTTGAGCGCGGTCGGCGTGTCGGCAAAGGTCACCACAACCGCGCGCGCCTTGGAGAGGCCGGCGGCCATCAGTGCCTCACGGCGCCCTGCGTCGCCATAGACCACGCTGCCGCCGTCTGCCGCTGCCTCGCGCACGCGTTGCGGATCGGAATCGAGCGCGAGAAAGGAGATCTCCTCGGCTTCCAGCAGGCGCGCGAGGTTCTGCCCGCTGCGCCCGTAACCACAGATGATCACGTGTTCCTGGCGAGCCAGTGTTCGCGCCGCAATGTTGGTGAGCTGGGCGGCGCGCGTGAGCCAGTCGTTGGCGGTCAAGCGGCGCGCAAGAGGCTCGGCGAACTGGATCAGGAAGGGCGCCGACAACATGGAAAGCACCATGGCCGCCAGCACCAGCTGCGACAGCGTTCTATCGATGATGCCCAGGTCGGTCGACAAGGCCAGCAACACGATGGCGAACTCGCCGGCTTGCGCGAGATAGAAACCGGTTCGCAGCGCGGTGCCGAGCGGCGCGCCGAAAACTTTGGCCAGCAGCACGATCAGCGCCAGCTTTGCCAGCACGGGGCCCAACAGCAACAAGCACACCCAGCCGAAATAGTGCCCAACCACGGTGAGATCGAGATACATGCCAACGGTGACGAAAAACAGTCCCAGGAGCACGTCGCGAAACGGCTTGATGTCCTCCTCGACCTGGTAGCGATATTCGGTCTCCGCGATCAGCATCCCGGCAAGGAACGCACCGAGCGCAAACGAAAGACCCGCGATTTGAGTGAGCGACGCCAAACCGAGGGTGACCAGCAGAATGTTGAGCATGAAAAGCTCGGACGAGCGCTGTCGCGCGACGAGATGAAACCAGGCTCGGATCGGTCGTTGACCGAAAAAAAGGATCACCGCCAGCGCCAGGGCGGCTTTGACGCCGGCCAGCGCCAGGGTCTTCCAGAGATCGGCGGCGCCTTCGGCGAGTGTCGGGATTGCGATCAGGAACGCTATCACCGCGAGATCCTGAAACAAAAGAATGCCCAGCGCGTCGCGGCCGTGCGCGGTGTTGAGCTCGGTGCGCTCGGCCAGCATCTTGGATACGATTGCGGTCGAGCTCATCGCCACGGCGCCGCCAAGCGCAAGTCCCGCGAGCCACCGGTAGCCCAGGAGATGCGACACGATCATGGCCGCCACCGTCGTAATCGCTACCTGCGCGAGCCCAAGTCCGAACACCGCGCGGCGCATCGCCTTCAGCTGTGGCAAGCTGAACTCGAGGCCGATGGAAAACATGAGGAACACGATGCCGAACTCAGCAAGATCGCGGACATCGGCGTTGTCGGGCACCCAGGCGAGCGCATGAGGGCCGACTGCAATGCCAACGACGAGATAGCCGAGGATCGGCGGAAGGCGAAGAAGACGGCAGGCAACGACCACGACGACGGCCGCCGCCAGCAGCAACAAAATGAGCTGCAGTGTCTGTGGCATCGATGATTCGTCAGCGCATCGAGGTCCTGCGAATGTAGCACAGCGCCCGAGCGGGCCCGGCGGCGGTTGGGCTATACTTGCCCGCATGTCCGCACCGATCCGAGCAGCCGAGCCGGTGCCCGCTGTCGGCATCGAGCCCGAGCGCGTGCTCAAGCTTGCTCGGGACGTGCTCGCGACGGAGGCCGCGGCCATCCGCGCGCTGGAAGCGCGCCTCGGCGCCGCATTTCTTGCCGCCGCCCGCGCGCTGTTCGAATGCCGCGGGCGCGTGGTCGTTACCGGCATCGGCAAATCCGGCCATATCGCACGCAAGCTCGCCGCGACGCTCGCGTCGACCGGAACGCCGGCGTTTTTCGTGCATGCGGCCGAAGCCAGTCACGGCGATCTCGGCATGATTACCGCCGACGACATCGTGCTGCTCCTTTCGAACTCGGGTGAGACCGACGAGCTGGTGTCCCTGGTCCCGCATTTCAAACGCCAGGGAGCCAAATTGATCGCGCTCACCGGCAACGAGCAGTCGTCGCTCGCATTCGCCGCGGATGTGCATCTCGACGCGAGCGTCGACACCGAGGCCTGTCCGCTCGGGCTGGCGCCGACCGCGAGCACCACCGCCGCGCTTGCGCTCGGCGACGCACTCGCGCTCACCTTGCTCGACGCGCGCGGCTTTTCGGTGGAGGACTTCGCGCGCTCGCATCCCGGCGGCTCGCTCGGCCGCAAGCTCCTTACCCACGTTCGAGACGTCATGCGCACCGGCGTCGCGCTGCCGACAGTGCCGCTGACGGCGAGCTTCGCGGATGCGATCGTGGAAATGAGCGGCAAGGGCATGGGAATGACCGCGGTCATCGATCAGGATCGGCGCGTCGCGGGCATCTTCACCGATGGCGACCTGCGGCGATGCATTCCGAAGGTCCGCGATTTCAGTACTGCGAACGTCGCCGAGCTGATGACAGCGAATCCGCGCACCATCGGCCCCGACCGGCTGGCGATCGACTGCGTCGAGCTGATGGAAGCTCCGCCGAAAGTCAGCCAGCTTTTGATCATCGACGATGAACGCCGATTGGTCGGCGCGCTGCACCTGCACGACCTTTTCCGGGCGAAGGTGGTATGACGCGCCGTTGGAACGCGCGATGACCACGCCCGATCTGCTGGCGCGAGCGCGCGCGGTGCGTATGCTTTCCTGCGATGTCGACGGCGTCCTCACCGACGGCAAGCTGTATTACGCAGACGATGGCAGTGAGATGAAGGCGTTTTCGACGCTCGACGGGCTCGGCCTGAAGATGTTGCACGAGGCCGGCATCGTCGTCGCGTGGATCACGGGTAGCTCGGCGCCTGCGGTGACCAAGCGTGCGAAACATCTTTCCGTCGCCCACGTGGTCCTCGGCGCGGAGAACAAGCTTGCGCCATGGGAGCGCCTGCGCGCGGAGCTCGGCATGGCCGTCGAGGAGTGCGCGCACATTGGCGACGATCTTACCGATCTGCCGGTGCTGCTGCGTTGCGGATTGAGTACGACGGTGCCGCACGCGCCCGAGGCGGTCAAGCGGCGGGCGCATTACATCACCCGCGCGGACGGAGGCGCTGGCGCGGTGCGAGAAGTCTGCGAGCTCATCCTCGGTGCGCGCGGCGATCTCATGCAACGCATTGCGCAGTTCGAATCATGAACCGCGGCCGCGCCTGGCTGGACCGGCTGATTGCATGGTCTCCGGTGTTTCTCCTCGGAGCTTTCTCGGCATTGACCTATTGGCTGAACGCTCAGGTGCAACCCGGCGGCGCCGCATTCGATGGCTCCGGCCGCCACGATACCGATCTGTACATCGAGGATTTCAAGGCCGTAAGCCTCGACCCTCAAGGCCACATCCGGCAATCGATTACGGCCCGGATTGCACGCCATTTCCCGGACAACGACACCACCGAATTCGAGGCGCCGCTGATCACCTTCAGCGAACCCGGCAAGCCGCCGATTAGCATCACCGCCGATCGCGGCATGATTACCGGCGACCAGCAAAACGCGTACTTCACCGGCAAGGTCAAGGGCATCCGCGAAGCGGCCGCGGGAGAGCGCGACCAAGGCCGCATCATCGTGACCAGCGAGTACCTTCACGTGCTGCCGAAGGAGGATAAGATCGAGACCGACAAGCCGGTGACGATCTCGGAGCCTCGTGGGATAATCAATGCAACAGGAATGGAATTCGACAACAAGGCCAAGACCTTCAAATTCAAGTCCCGCGTCAGCGGGCAGTTGCAGCCGAACAAGTAGCATGATGCTCCGCCCCCCGTCCTTCGTGCGCCCCATCTTGCAATCGCTCTGCGCATTGCTATGCGTGTTCGTCTGTCATGTCCCCGCCGCCTTGGCGGAGAAGGCGGATCGTGACAAGCCGATCAACTTTCAGGGTGATTCGCTCGGCGGCAACACCGATACCAAGATCAGCGATTTAATCGGCAACGTTGTCATTACCCAAGGGACGCTCACGATCCACGCCGACCGCATCCAGTTCCATCAGAATCCGGATAACTCGGTATCGGCGACCGCGACTGGCAACCCCGTCAGCTTTCGAGAAAAGCGAGACGGCGCCGACGATTACTATGAAGGCTTCGCACAGCGCATCGTCTACGACGGCACCAAGCGCATCGTCGAGCTGTTCGATCGTGCGCTGCTGAAGAGAACCGGCGACGAGCTCCGCAGCAACTACATCTTGTATAACGCGGAGACCAACGTCTATAAAGCCGAGGGCCGTCCTGACAGCAAGCCGCCCGCCGCCGGCGAGGCCCCGCTCGGTCCCCGCGTCCGCGGCGTATTTCTGCCGCAACCGAAAGAAGGCAAGGATGCAAAGGAAGCCAAGGACTCGAAGGAGAGCAAGGACGCGCCTCAGAAATCCAACGAACCCGTTCCCCTTAAGCCCGACCCGTCGCTGAAGCCGGAGGCTGCCAAGTGACGGCGCCGGCCAGCACGCTTTCGGTCGCCAAGCTTAACAAGCGCTACAAGTCACGCATTGTCGTACACGATGTGTCGCTGTCCGTGGGAAGCGGAGAAGTGATCGGCCTCCTCGGCCCCAACGGCGCGGGGAAGACGACCTGCTTTTATATGATCGTCGGCCTTGTCGCGACCGACGGCGGATCCATCGAACTCGACGGCGACGACCTGACCCGCATGCCGATTCACGTGCGAGCGCGCCTGGGGCTCTCCTATCTGCCGCAGGAAGCGTCGATATTCAGAAAGCTCTCGGTAGCCGAGAATGTCCAGGCCATCCTCGAGCTTCAGGGAGTCGATGGTGACGAAATCGCCAATCGCCTCGACGCCCTGCTCGAAGACCTGTCGATCTCGCATCTTCGCGACGCCTCCGCGGTCAGCCTCTCCGGCGGCGAGCGCCGGCGGGTCGAAATCGCCCGGGCCCTGGCAACCCGGCCAAGGTTCATACTGCTCGATGAGCCGTTTGCGGGCATCGACCCGATCGCGGTGCTCGACATCCAGAAGATCATCGGTTTCCTCAAGGAACGTGAGATTGGCGTCATGATCACCGACCATAACGTGCGGGAAACGCTCGGTATTTGCGACCGCGCCTACATCATTAATGAAGGCCGGGTGCTTGCATCCGGAACGCCGGACGAAATTGTCTATAATGAAAGCGTGAGAAAGGTCTATTTAGGGGAGCATTTCCGGCTTTGATGTTGGCTGCGAGCGCATGACCATGAAGCCAACCCTCCAGCTCAAGCTTTCACAACATTTAACGCTCACTCCGCAGTTGCAGCAGTCGATCCGCCTGCTGCAACTTTCGACCCTCGAGCTCAACGCCGAAGTCGAGCGCCTGCTGCAGGAAAATCCGCTGCTGGAAAAAGCCGACGAGGACGAGACGCCGGCGCCGCCGCCCGAGTTTTCGATGGAAGCCAGCACCGCCACCGTGAGTACCGAGTCGTCGGCTAGTGACGATCGGGACGAGCGGTCGCCGGGCGACTTCGATCTGCTGGCCAATGCCGGCGGCGATGGCGACTGGGGTTCGGCCTCGGGCGACGACGAGGACGAGAATTTTTCTCCGCAGCAAGTGGCGACCTGCTCGCTGCGCGATCACCTCAACGCGCAGCTCGCGCTTTGTAACCTTCCCCTTCGCGATCGGCAGATCGTATCGGCGCTGATCGACGCGCTGGACGAGGACGGCTATCTGCAGACCTCGTTGGACGAGCTGGTCGAATTGTTTCCGGACGAGCTCGGTCTGGAAGCCGACGAGCTTTCCATCGGCCTGCGCCGCCTGCAGAACATGGAGCCCGCGGGCGTCGGCGCCCGCGACGCGGCAGAATGTCTGGGCTTGCAGCTGAAAGGGAAGCCGGCCACGACGCCGTTGCTGGCGGAGGCGATGAAATTGGTGGAGCAGCATCTGCCTTTGCTTGCCGCGCGTGACTTCGGCAAACTGAAGCGCCTGCTTCATATCGACGACGTCGAGCTGCGTGGCGTGCGCGCGCTGATCACGAGCCTCAATCCACGTCCCGGCGCCGAATTTTCCAGGACCGAAGCGAACTATGTCATCCCGGACGTGGTCGTACGCAAAGTAAGGGGCAAATGGGTCGCGGCGCTCAACGATGCCGCGATGCCCAAGTTGCGGCTGAACCGGATCTATGCCGACATCCTCACCCGCAATCGCGATTCGTCGAATCAGCAGCTCGCGGCGCAGCTGCAGGAGGCGAAATGGCTGATTCGCAACGTCCAGCAGCGATTCGAAACCATCCTACGGGTGTCGCAGGCGATCGTCGACCGCCAGCGGCATTTTTTCGACCATGGTGACGTGGCGATGCGGCCGATGGTGCTGCGGGAGATTGCCGAAATTCTGAGCCTGCACGAATCGACGATCTCACGCGTAACCACGCAGAAATACATGCTCACCGCGCGCGGAACTTACGAGCTCAAGTATTTCTTCGGCAGCCACGTCGCGACCGACACCGGCGGCGCTGCGTCCGCGACTGCGATTCGCGCGCTGATCAAGCAGCTCATTGCCGCCGAGGACCGCAACACACCGCTCACCGACAGCCGCATCGCGGACCTCCTCGGAGATCAGGGGATCGTCGTCGCGCGGCGGACGATCGCGAAATATCGCGAAGCGCTGCAAATACCGCCAGTCAATCTGCGTAAGACGATGTAGCTGATGCTAACTATGTAGATCATTTGCGTAGCTCATTCATGTAGATCAGACACCGCCACCACGGAGCGCTGAATGAATCTAAACCTTACCGGCCATCGCCTGTTGATCACCCCCGCCATTCGCGAATACGTAACATCCAAGCTTGAGCGCGTGACGCGCCACTTCGACCATGTGATCGATGTGAACGTCGTGCTGTCGGTCGACAAGCTCAGGCAACAAATCACCGCCAATCTCCACATCCGCGGCAAGGAAATCCACGCCGAATGCGTCGAGCCCGACATGTACGCGGCGATCGATGCGCTCGCCGACAAGCTCGATCGGCAAGTGCTGCGGCACAAGGAAAAGCGCAACGGCAGCCGGCACGTACCGGCGGCGATCAAACACGCCGCCGATGCGCCCCCCACGGGCAAGACCCGTACGCGCTAGCGTATAATTCGCCGGGCCGCGGAAGTCGAGCGCGGCACGAGAGTCTGGCGGCATCGGTTTGAAGCTTGCCGGTGCAATATAGTCGGTTTGCAACTGCATTCGTCTCACACCACCGATGACCCACATCGCGGATCTCCTGCCCGAGTCGAATATCGCGCTCGACGTGGAAGCGACGAGCAAAAAGCGGCTGTTCGAGCAGATCGGCCAGTTGTTCGAGAACCACGCGCAGATCGCGCGTTCGGTCGTCTTCGAGAGTCTCTTCGCGCGCGAGCGTCTCGGGTCGACCGGCCTGGGCCAGGGCATCGCCATTCCCCACGGGCGGATCAAGGGCCTTGCGCGAGCGCTCGGAGCGTTTGTTCGACCGCTGCAGCCGATTCCTTTCGACGCGCCTGACGGCAAGCCCGTCGAGCAGGTGTTCGTGCTGCTGGTTCCGGAGCAGGCGACCGAAGAACATCTGGAGCTTCTGTCCGAGCTTGCTCAGATGTTCAGTGAAAAAACTTTTCGCGACCAGGTCGCCACCGCGACCGACGCGACCGGCATCCATCGCGTCTTCTCGACCTGGGTTCCCGCAGCGCGATGAACGAAGACCGTGCCATGCGGCAAGTGAGCTTCGAGCGCGTGGTCGAGGACAACCAGGAGCGTCTCGGGCTCGAGTGGATCGCGGGTCGTCAGGGCGGGACGCGCATCCTGACCGGCGAAGCGGCGCTGAAACCGACCATCGGGCAGGTCGGGCACATGAATTTCATCCATCCGTTCCGCGTCCAGCTCATCGGCGCGGCGGAGGCCGCGCACTTGCGCGCGCTGCCGGAGGATGCTCTCCAGGCCTCGATCACGCGGCTGTTCACGACCGAGCTGGTGGCGATCATCGTTGCCAACGGCGAGAAAGTGCCACCGCACCTGCAGGAGGAATGCGACAAGCACGACGTTGCCTTGCTGACCTCGCCGCAGCCGTCGCCGCACCTGGTCGATGTGATACGGCTCTATCTGTCGCGCGTGCTCGCCGAATCGACTTCGCTGCACGGGGTCTTCCTCGACGTTCTGGAAATGGGCGTTCTCATCACCGGCGCTTCGGCGATCGGCAAGAGCGAGCTGGCGCTGGAGCTCATCTCCCGCGGCAACGGCCTGGTTGCCGACGACATCGTCGAGCTGTATCGCATCTCTCCCGACACGCTCGAAGGCCGTTGCCCCGCCGTGCTGAAGGACTTTCTCGAAGTACGCGGTATCGGCGTGCTCAACATCCGCACCATTTTCGGTGAGACGGCGGTGCGTCCGCGCAAGCTGCTCAAGCTCATGGTCCATCTCGAGGATCACAGCAACGAACAATTCTCCGAGCTCGACCGCCTCCAGGTCAGCGCGACCTACCAGGAAATTCTCGCCGTGCCCATCCGCAAGGTGACCATTCCCGTCGCGGCCGGTCGCAATCTTGCGGTGCTGGTCGAGGCAGCGGTGCGCAACTTCGTGCTCAACCAGCGCGGCATCGACAGCACCAAGGAATTCATCGAACGCCAGCAAAAATTGATGGAAGACGGCATCTGACACCGTCGACCGGCGAGGACGGCTCGCCATAGGCGAGCCAGCGCCAGCGCTGACGACGCTTCCCGAAGTGCAACGGACTGCGACCGAACGACGATGGACCTGCTGCTGATCGGTGGCGTATCGGGATCCGGCAAGAGCGTTGCGATCGCCGCGCTCGAAGACAGCGGCTATTACGCGGTCTCGAATCTTCCGCTTTCGCTACTGCCCGCGCTGCTCGCGCAACTCAAGGCGACGGCGCAGGATCGAGTCGCGATCGTACTCGATGTCAAGACCGAGCCCGGGCTCGATGGACTTTCCAGCGCCATCGACGATGCGCGTACAAAAGGCTGGACGATTCGCTTTCTGTATCTCGACGCTAAGACTGATACGCTGGTCAAGCGCTTTTCGGAAACCCGGCGCCGGCATCCATTTTCCAGCGACGATCGCACGCTGACCGAGGCGATCGAGTTCGAGCGCGAACGCCTGGCGGAGGTCCGTACACTCGGCTACAGCTTCGACACCAGCGACCTGTCAGCGGCGGCGCTGCGCTCCTGGATCAAGGATTTCGTCAGCGTCGACCCTTCGCGGCTAACGGTGCTGTTCCAGTCCTTCGGCTACAAGCATGGCGTTCCGCTCGATGCCGATCTGGTGTTCGATGTGCGCTGCCTCCCCAATCCGCATTACGAGCCGCTGCTGGCGCCAAAATCCGGCAAGGACACCGCGGTCGTCGAGTATCTCGAGCGTCACCCGGAAGTCGAGCGGATGTACGCCGACATCCATCATTTCGTCTCGAGCTGGCTGCCCGATTACGCGCGTGATAATCGCAATTACCTCACCGTCGCTATCGGCTGCACCGGGGGCCAGCATCGTTCCGTCTATCTGGTCGAGCGCCTCGCGCGCGCGTTCATGGACCGCTATCAGGTGCTCACTCGCCATCGCGAGCTCTCATAATCGACGGCGAGCCGCACCCGTACTGCATTTTATTTGCGGCGCGTTGCGCGGCCGGTTCGGCGCACGCGATACGCTAGAATCTAACGAATGAATCGCCCCGAGACTGTCACGCTTGCGTGGACCGGCGCGTCCGGCATGCCCTACGGCATGCGCCTGCTCGAGTGCCTGCTCGCGGCGAGAGTGCGGGTGTTCTTGCTTTACTCGAGCGCCGCGCAGATCGTCGCCAAACAGGAGCTCACGCTCACACTGCCCGCTCAACCGGTGGCAGCCGCGGCGCAGCTTGCCGAACGCTTCGGCGCCGGCCCGGATCAGCTCACCGTATTCGGACGAGAGGATTGGATGTCACCGGTCGCATCAGGGTCGAATCCCGCGGACGCCATGGCGATCTGCCCATGCAGCCTCGGCACACTGGGCGCGGTCGCGGCAGGGCTTGCGGACAACCTGATCGAGCGCGCCGCCGACGTGATGCTCAAGGAGCGTCGGCCGCTGGTGCTCGTCCCGCGTGAGACGCCGCTTTCGGCGATTCATCTCGAAAACATGCTCAAGCTTGCCCGCGCCGGGGCGGTGATCCTTCCGCCTTCTCCGGGCTTCTACGGCCATCCACAATCCATCGACGAGCTGGTCGATTTCGTGGTCGCCCGGATTCTCGACCAGTTAGGCGTCAGCCATGCGCTCGGCCCGCGCTGGGGCGCCATTGGCCCGCGACCGCCTTTTATCGAGCGTGCTTGACGCTTGCGATCGCAGGCCGCATGCCGCAAATGTTTCCCTTCCTTCGCGCCGGTCCACGTGCGCCGGCGACGCTGCCGCTGTTTCCGTTGAAGACAGTGCTATTTCCCGGACGGGTGCTGCCGCTCAGGGTGTTTGAGCAGCGATACATCGACATGACCAAGGCCTGCCTCAAGGACGAGCAGCCCTTCGGCGTGTGCCTTCTCACCCATGGCGAGGAGGTTGCACAGCGCGATAAGGCTGCCGCCGGCGCACCGATAGCCTTCGCCCTCATCGGAACGCAGGCGCGAATTGTCTCCTGGGACATGCCGCAGCTCGGCATATTGCATCTGAAGACCGAGGGCGGCAGGCGATTTCAGGTGCAATCGAGCAGCGTTGCCGACGATGGCCTCGTCGTCGCTCGGGTGACGCCTCTGCCACCGGAGCCGGCAGTCAAGCTTCCCAAGGAGTTCGCGCCTCTCGCCGGCCTGCTCGAGCTGATGATAGACCGCGCGGGGCCCGAGAATTTTTCGGCGCAGCTGGCATTGGACGATGCGTCTTGGGTCGGCTACCGGCTTGCCGAATTGCTTCCGCTGCCGCTGGCGATCAAGCAAAGCATGCTCGAGGTGAACGACAGCGTCGTTCGCTTGAAGGTCCTTGCGCAATTCCTCAAGCAGCAGGGGCTCGTCTGAGCGGCGGCGGCTGCCGCGAGCGCGCCGCGCCGGCTCATCGCACGCCATTCGCAAAATGAGACGTCTAGTGTCGCCGGCGGCGCCGATTCGCGGTCGCTCGCACCCCATTCGCTTCGCGAACGATGCCGGCTCTTGTTCGCTATTCGTAACACGGTATGTCACGTGTCGCCGGCGGCGCCGATTCGCGGCCGCTCGCACCCCATTCGCTTCGCGAACGGGACCTGGCTCGCTGCTCACGGCGCTACCTGGCTCGCTGCTCACAGCGCCGCGTATAATTCCCGACATCTTCATCGACCTATTTCCGTCATGGCCGGCCACAGCAAGTGGGCGAACATCAAGCACAAGAAGGCTGCGACCGACGCCAAGCGCGGCAAGATCTTCACCCGCCTTATCCGCGAGATCACGGTCTCGGCCAAGCTCGGTGGCAGCGATGTCTCGACCAACCCGCGGTTGAGACTCGCGGTAGATAAGGCAGCGGCCAACAACATGCCGAAGGACACCGTCGATCGCGCCACCAAGCGCGGCGCCGGCGAGCTCGAAGGCATCAACTACGACGAAGTGCGCTATGAAGGCTACGGTATCAACGGCGCCGCGGTAATCGTCGACTGCCTGACCGACAATCGCGTTCGAACGGTCGCCGACGTGCGCCACGCATTCGCCAAGTACGGCGGCAATCTCGGGACCGACGGCTCGGTCGCGTTTCTTTTCAGGCATTGCGGCCAGCTTGTCTTCGCGCCCGGGACCGACGAGAACAAGCTGATCGATGCTGCGCTGGAAGCAGGTGCCGATGACGTGATCAATCACGATGACGGCTCGATCGAGGTCATCACGGCGCCGAATGATTTCGTTGCGGTAAAGGACGCCCTGGCGAAGGCGAAGCTCGAACCCGAGTTCGCCGAGGTGACGATGAAGCCGATCACGGAAGTCGAATTCAGCGGCGACGACGCGGCGAGAATGCAAAAGCTGCTCGATGCGCTCGAGGCGATCGACGACGTCCAGGATGTCTATACGACCGCGGTCATCGAAAACGCATGAGCGCGCGACGCCTCCACAGGGCGCGATCGGTTTGACCATACGCCGCATCCTCGGCATCGATCCGGGCCTTCGCGTCACCGGGTTCGGCGTCATCATCGCTTCCGGCGGCAAATTGCAATACGTGGCGAGCGGCTGCATACGCAACGCGCAGGGCGAACTGCCCGCGCGGCTGGAGCTGATCCTGCGCGACATCGCAAGCGTTATCGTCGCTCACCAACCCAGCGAAGTCGCCGTCGAGAAGGTTTTTGTAAACGTCAACCCGCACTCCACGCTGCTGCTCGGCCAGGCGCGCGGCGCCGCCATTTCGGCGGCGGTTCTTGCCCACCTGCCGGTTTCCGAATACACGGCCCTGCAGGTCAAGCAGGCGGTCGTGGGCCATGGCAAGGCTGCCAAGGAGCAGGTGCAGGCAATGGTGATGCGCCTGCTCGCGCTGCCCGCGGCGCCTTCTGCGGACGCAGCCGATGCGCTCGCGTGCGCCATCTGCCACGCGCACGGAAGCGAGGGCATGGGCGGTTTGCGCCGGATGGGTTATCGCGTACGGCGCGGCAGGATCCTATGATAGGCCGCCTTTCGGGGACGCTGGTCGAGAAGAACCCGCCGCAGATTCTCCTCGACGTCAAAGGCGTCGCGTACGAAATCGACGTGCCGATGAGCACGTTCTACAACCTGCCGAACGTCGGCGACAACGTCGTCCTGTTCACGCACCTTGTCGTGCGCGAGGACGCGCATCTGCTGTTCGGCTTCGGATCGGAAAACGAGCGGCGCGCATTCCGGCAACTGATCAAGATCAGCGGCGTCGGCGCGCGCATCGCGCTCTCGGTGTTGTCGGGCCTGTCGGTCGCCGAGCTCGCGCAGGCGGTCACGATGCAGGAGTCGGGCCGTCTCACCAAGATACCGGGCATCGGCAAAAAAACCGCCGAACGCCTCCTGCTGGAGCTCAAGGACAAGCTCGGCGCCGATCTCACCACCACGGTCGGCATTCATCGTCCGGCGCCGGTTGCATCTGACGTCCTGCACGCATTGATCTCTCTGGGCTACAGCGACAAGGAAGCCGTGAACGCGGTCAAGCAGCTGCCCGATGGCATCGCGCTTGCCGACGGCATCCGGCAGGCGCTGAAGCTGCTGGCGAAGGCATAATAGGCCGATGATCGAAGCTGACCGCCTGGTCGCCGCCGCGACGGTGAACCCGCAGGAAGAAGTGCTCGACCGCACGCTGCGGCCGCGCGCGCTCGACGAGTACATCGGCCAGGAAAAAATCCGCGGCCAGTTCTCGATCTTCATCGAGGCCGCGAAAAA
>DATNNK010000008.1:0-2336 GCA_035601875.1 Casimicrobiaceae bacterium
GGGGGATTCCCAAGGTCGTGTGGATGAGCGAGTCTATACGCATTGATTCTGTCTTGCGAGGTGGAACGGTGCCGAAGGCTTATTCTGCGGATTTGAGGCGGCGCGTGATCGACGCGGTTGAAGCTGGCGCGTCGCGGCACGAGGCAGCCGAGGACCATGGCGTCAGCGCCAGTTCGGCGATCAAATGGATGCAGAGCTGGCGCGATAGCGGAACTTCGACGCCAAAGCCGCGCGGGGGGAGTAGTTCTCCATTGGACCAGCACTCGGAATGGATACTCTCGCTGATTGTCGAGCAGCCAGACCTCATTCTGGAGGAGATCGTTACGGCGTTGCGCAAGCGACGGATTGCGGGCAGCCGCAGCGCGCTCGGACGTTTTTTCGTTCGCCATGACATCACTGTTAAAAAAAAGTCTGCGGGCGGCGGAGCAACACCGCGCGGACGTGGCTTTGGCGCGCCGCAGGTGGAACCGAGAACAAGGTCTGCTTGACTCGACGCGACTGGTGTTTCTCGACGAAACCGCGACCAGCACCAATATGGTGCGGTTCAGAGGGCGGTGCCCACGTGGCGAGCGATTGATCGGCCATGTGCCACAAGGACATTGGAAGACGATAACCTTCGTGGCGGGCCTGCGTCACAATGGAATGGTGGCACCGTTGGTGATCGACGGGCCGATGAATGGAGAAATATTCCTGGCTTATATCGAGCAATTTCTAGCTCCAGAACTCAAACGCAACGACATCGTCATCATGGACAATCTCTCGGCACATAAGGTGCTTGGTGTGGAACAAGCGATCGAAGCCGCAGGCGCAACGCTCCGTTATCTGCCCCAGTACTCTCCAGATCTCAATCCGATCGAGATGCCCTTCAGTAAATTCAAAGCATATCTGCGCAAGTTTGCAGAGAGAACTGTTCCAGGTCTGTGCCGACGCATTGGCTTGTTCGTCCCCACTCTTGGCTCGGCAGAGTGCGTGAACTACTTTAGGCATGCCGGTTATGGGTCAATATGACCGGGAAATGCTCTAGCGAGCCGATCAACGGCGATCGAGGCCGAGCTCGCTACGAGCCTCGCTCGGGCTGGCGGCATCGAAGCCCAGACTTCTGACCAGCTTGACGGTCTGCTCGACCTGCTGCGCGTTGCTTTTCGCCAACACGCCCGGCGCGATGTAAAGGCTGTCCTCCAAGCCCACGCGCACGCCGCCGCCCAACAGGATGGCCTGCGCCAGCGTCCGTTGCGGATGCTCGGACGTCAGGTCCGCGACCGACCAATGCGCGTTCGACAGGGCGTCCTTCATCGCAGCCATTGCCCGATAGGTGGCCGGCGCGCCCCAGCGGACACCCAGGACCAGCTGAAACAACGGCGGGCTTTCGATCAGCCCTTCCCGGATCATTTGATTGGCGAACTCGACATACCCGAGGTCGAACACGTCGAGATCCGGCCTGGTGCCTGCGGCGCGGACGCGCTCGAGCATCTCGCGAAGCTGGCTCGGCGCATTCATGAACACGAACTTCTCGAAGTTGAGCGTCCCGATATCCAGGCTGCAGAGCTCCGGCCGAATCGACTCGATGTGCGCCACCCGGTCGCGCGCGCTCATCAGGTTCGAACCCTCGCCGGCGTGGCCCGGATTGGCGGCGTCGTAAAAGTAGGATCCGCCTCTGCCACACGACAGCTCGATGATCAGGTCAGACTTCGCCGCCCGGATTCGCTCGACGACATCCTGGAACAACTCGAGCCGTCCGGACGCCTTGCCGGTCTGCGGATCGCGCACGTGGAGATGGGCTATCGCGGCACCTGCGCGCTCTGCCTCGAGCGCAGCCGTCGCGATCTGCTCGGGCGTGATCGGAACCGCGGGATTGACCAGATGGGTGTCGGCGCCGCCGGTCACCGCGCAGGTAATGACGATCTTGTCTGACAATTTCATCTCCTATCAGGGACGTCTCACGGCTCGCTCGATCACGACTATCCGGCGATCTCCGCCTTCACGGCCGCGACCAGCTCGCGCCGCGCCGCGGCGCCGGCAGAGAAACGATTGCCGGCGATCACACCGCCATCGACCACCAAGTCGATGCCGTTGACGAAGCTCCCGGCATCCGAGGCCAGGTACAGCGCCGCCCGGGCGATGTCCTCGGGCAGGCCGGCGCGTGGGATCGGCTGCGCCTGGGCAAAGCGCTCGGTCACCGTCGCGAGGTAGCGGTCAGCGAGGTTGCTGTCGATGCCGACGCCCTTGGCGAAAACGCCCGTGACGATCGCGCCGGGGGAGATGCTGTTGACCCGGATATTGCTTTCGCCGAGCTCGGCCGCCACGCAGCGCGTCGCGTGCACCACCGCCGCCTTGGC
>DATNNK010000009.1:0-5480 GCA_035601875.1 Casimicrobiaceae bacterium
GCCCTTGTCCTTGACGTATTGCCAGACCGCGGGCGGAAGATCGCGATAAACGTGAGTCGTTTCCCAGTCGCTTACCATCGCGCACAGCTCTTCGCATTCGTGATCGAGGAAACTCTGTTCGTCGGCCGTCAGCCGTGGTCGCGGCATGGCGAGTAATCGCGACCAACGGGGATTGCCGGAAAAGAGCTCGCCGTCCCACCACACAGTGCCGGCTTCGATGGCATCCCGCTCGGTTTGGGACATCGGCGGCAGTATTTTCCGGAACGCGGTCAGGACGGCATCGCTGACCACTTTGCGACGCAGCACCGGGATGTTCAGGATAAGCGCCGGCAGCAGCAACACGACGGCGATGATCAGCAGCGCCAACGGAGTAAGCCAGTGGGCGCTCCACACGGCCGCGAGCGCGGCGATGATCGCAGCGGTCCAGACCCATCCCGCGGCGTTGAGGTAGGCCAGGGCAAAGAACGCTACGACGACAGCGAGCAACCAGGCGACTATGAGCATTTGCGACTCCTACCGTGAGCCAACCATGCGGCGTTTTCGCCGTCACGCTCGATGAGATCGGGAAGCGGCGCCTTGAGGCCCGCAATCAGGAACGGTGCCAGACGACACAACAGCGCTTCGTCGTCATCGGCCTCGCTGAAATTGAGCGCTGCCATCACCTCCAGCGCATCGACGCCCGCCAGCGTATGGCGGCCCGCGACTGGTGTCAATCCCGCGCTTTGCCTGCCGCAGACGAGGCCGCGCGCTCGTTCGCATACGCTTTGTCGACGGCATCCTTGAACCGCGCCAGTACCAACGGCCGCTTGAGCTTCAAAGTTGGCGTGAGCAGGCCGTTGTCGATGCTCCATGGGTCCTGTGTCGGAATCACTTTTCGAATCCTTACCCAGCGCGGAAAATTCTTGAGTAACTCGTTGGCTCGGTCGAGCAGCAGCTTTTCGTTGGTCTCCCTGGTGACGGTCAACAGCGTCAGAAACGGCCGGCCCTCGCCGACCAGTATCACCTGTTCGAACATCGGATCGTGCGAGAGCGCGAATTCGACATCCTGCGGCGGCAGCTTTTCGCCATTGGACATGACCAGGATGTCCTTGACCCGGCCGCGAATGTAGATCCTGCCCTCGCGCATCTCGGCGATATCGCCGGTGTGCAGCCAGCCTTCCGCGTCGACCGAGGCGCGCGTCGCCTCCGGGTTCCGCCAATAGCCCTGCATGATGTTGCCGCCGCGTGCGAACAATTCGCCGTTCGGCCCGAGCTTCACCTCGACTCCCGGAAGCGGCGGGCCGACGGACTCAGGATCGTTGTTGTCCTCGCGATTGACCGAGATCACCGGCGATGCCTCGGTCATGCCATAGCCTTGCAGCATGCAAAGCCCGAGCCCGATGAAGGTGCGTGCAATCACCGGGTCGAGGGCCGCGCCACCGACCACCGTCAGCCGTAATCGACCGCCCAGACGTGCAAGAATCGGCTTCGCCATCAGCGCGCGAAGCAGTGGCGTCGCCAAGTTATCCAATGGCCCTGCTCCACCCTGCTCGACCCGCCAGCCGCGCGCAACGCACTGCGCAAAAAGCCAACGCTTGACCGCCGACTTGGACAGCGTTTGATCGATTCGGGCCAGAAACTTCTCGAAAATGCGCGGCACCGCGAACATGACCGTCGGCGCCTGCGCCGCCAGGTCGTCGGCGATCTGCGCGACGCCACGCGAGAAGACGACCTTGGCGCCCAGCGACAGCGGAAGGTAGTAGCCTCCGGTGCGCTCGAACATGTGCGAAAGCGGCAGGATGGACAGGAACGTGTCGGTCGATCGCGCCATGCCCGTTTCCTGGCACGAGGTGACATTGGCGATGATGTTGCCGTGCGAAAGCATCACGCCCTTCGGCCGCCCGGAAGTCCCTGAAGTGAAGCAGATCGTGGCCAGTGTCGTTTCTGGCAGCGCCTGAAAGACCGGTGCGCTCGCAGTTGCAGGCAGCAGCGACGCGACCGAGGGCAACGCGTCTCTGGCATCCGGTCGCAAGACATGGAGCGGGGGCAACGATGTGCTGAACCGGGATAGCGCCAGCGCCATGCTCGAGCTTTCGACGATGAGACTTCGCGCTTCGGCATGGCCGACGCACCATGCGACGTTTTCCGGATTGTCATCGACGTACAAGGGCACAACGACCAGCCCCAGGCCTAACGCCGCGAGATCGATCGCAATCCAGTCGACGCTGTTCTTCACGCAGAGCGCGACGCGATCGCCCGCGACAAGCCCGAGGGCGGTGAACGCTGACTGCCAGCGCCCGATCAGCGACGCGAGGTCGGCAACGCTGACATCGGCCCACGCGTCGCTACTAAAGTGCCGATACAGGGCGAGATCCGGTGTCGCCAGGTGGGCTTTGAAATAGTCCGCGATATTGACCGCCACTGCAGCTCCCTCGCGCGGAACTCTTTGCGCATCCGATTCTGCCGCCTTTGAATGATCCGGTCCATACGCCTGCTGCCGCGGTGCAACCGGCTCCCTGCACACTATTCGTGGGATGGATGGTCCTGTGTCGCCGGCCGGCACTGATTCGCGGACACTCGCACCCCACTCGCTACCCGAGCGGGACCTGGCTCGCTGCTCACAGCGCTACCTGGCTCGCTGCTCACAGCACATCGCAACGCGATCCCCGCAGCCGGTTTCGTTATACTTCGGCGACGCTCTCGAAAGGTCGATCATGCCCACGATCTCGATTCAACGCCGGCACAAGCTCGAGCACAAGAAGGCGAAGGCAGCTGCGCAGAAGATCGCCAAGGATCTCCACCAGCGCTTCGATCTCCAATGCACCTGGGACGGCGACAAGGTTTCGTTCCAGCGGCCCGGACTCTCCGGACAGATGCGGTTGGGCAAGACTGACGTGGAGCTCGATGTAAAGCTTTCGTTCCTGCTGACGCCTCTGAAGGGGCCGATCGAGGACGCCATCCGCGACGAGCTCGACAGCCTGTTCGGAGAGGCGTAGCGGGCCGCGGCGCGTTCGGCGCTTAAGGGTCGGGAAACGGTGCGCGATCGCCGGAAAAAATCGCTTCCATCAGTGCTGTCTCGCGGGTGTTGATCGCCTCGAGAAAAGCGTCGACATCGCGGATCCCGGCGAAGCTCGCAAAACCGCCCTCCAGGAATTCCTGCAGCGCGGCGAGCCCCGCGATTCGCGCCGGATGGCGCATCATCGCCAAGAGTGGACCGAGCATGGGCTGGCGAACATAACGGTCAAGCGCACCGCCGGTCTGAACGATCAGATCGATCTGTCGTCTGCGGCCGGTGCGGTTGTCGCAGGCACGGTATGCGTCACAGTAGTCGCCAACCGTGAATGGAGCGCTGGCGTCCAGCTTGCCGACCAGCGCGTGATCCAATTCGTGCGAAAGCGTCGAGAGCTCCATGGCCATCGCCACCGTTGCGACCACGGCGTCGGGCAGCACACGAATCATAATCGGCACGACGCGGGCTAAGTCCGCGTCGCGTTGGCTGAAGTCGCCCGGGCCGTACAGCTCGCTCTGAAAAAAAGCAATCGCCCCGGCATAGCGCGGATCGACCGCGAGGTCGGCGTAAGTTGCGTTGAGGCGTCGCGCCTGCCACTGCGCAACTCGGTCGAGCGCGGCGGCCAGCTCCGCCGATGCGCCACGCTCCTGGTGCAGCAGACGCGAGCACTCGAGTTGATGAACCAGGAGAGCTTCGGCAGAGGAGGGCATTGCGATTGTGAGTTTAGCGGAAAGACTTGCCTCGCCACCATTGCCCACGATTACTCTTCGTGATGCCTTTTAGATTGTTTTGTCTAGATGAGCGGACTAGAGTGCAGCGCACGGGTCTCACCTATCCGTTTAAGGTTCTTGATGCCGCAGGTTCCCAATTCGCACGCACGAAAGCTGCCGAATAAGACGCGGCGAACCTTGCTCAAGGCGGGCATCGCCGGCGGAGTGGTTCTGGTGCTTGCGCGGTGGATGGTCACCTCGTATTCGCCACGCGAATCGGCGGAGGGAACTCGGTCGGCGCTTGACCCCTCGGCGCGAACGATCATCGCGGCGATTGTGCCGGTGCTGCTCGAGGGCGCAATTCCCGACGTGGACACGAGCGTTGAGGCGCGTGCCGAAGTCGTCGCCGGCGTCGATCGCGCGGTGGCCGGCCTTCCGCCAGGGTCGCGCAAAGAGCTGGAGCAGCTTTTCGCATTGCTCTCCTTTGCGCCGACACGCTGCCTGCTTGCGGGCGTCTGGTCATCGTGGCCCGACGCTTCACGCGAATCGGTTGCCGCGTTTCTGGCGTCCTGGCGCGACAGTCGCTTCACGCTGCTCGTTTCCGGATACGGCGCGCTGCATCAGCTCATCCTGGCTGCGTGGTACGGCAATGCGCGCTCCTGGCCGGCGATTGGATATCCCGGGCCGCCATCGCTGGAGATCGGCTGATGGCAGCGGCATCGTCCCGTGCTGCTGGGTCGCTCGACCCATTTCGTATCGGACTCGCGAGCGGCTGGAAGGTCATCGACGCATCGACGTTGTCACAGGATCTCACCCTCGACGCTGACGTCGTCATCGTCGGCACGGGTGCGGGCGGAGGAACAGCGGCGGAAATCCTGAGCGACGCGGGTCTCCTCGTGGTTCTGATCGAGGAAGGTCCTCTGGCGACATCGTCCGATTTCCATATGCGCGAGGCCGAGGCCTATTCCCAGCTGTACCAGGAATCGTCTGCGCGCAAGACCAAGGACAAGGCGATCAATATTCTGCAGGGCCGCTGCGTCGGCGGCGGCACCACCGTCAACTGGACCTCGAGCTTCCGTACGCCCGCAGCGACGCTCGAGCACTGGGCGCGCGAATTCGATCTCCGGGGGTTTGGCGTCGCCGATCTCGAACCCTGGTTCGCCCGCATGGAGCAACGCCTCGGCATCTCACCCTGGCTGGTTGCTGCCAATGAGAACAACAGCGCGCTGCGCCGGGGCGCGAACGTGCTCGGCATTTCCAGCGGCGAGATACAGCGCAACGTCAAAGGCTGCTGGAATCTCGGCTATTGCGGGATGGGATGCCCGACGAACGCCAAGCAGTCGATGTTGGTGACGACCATTCCGGCGGCGCTCGCGCGAGGCGCGACACTCGTCACCCGCGCACGTGCTTGGACGATCGAGCATGGCAACGCTCGCGCGACGTCGGTTCACTGTATCGGCCTGGACCCGAGCGGTACCGATCCGATCGCGCGCAAGATCATCGTGCACGCGCCGACGTTTATCGTGTCGGCCGGCGCCATAGGATCGCCTGCGCTCCTGATCCGCAGCAATGCTCCCGACCCGCATGGCATCGTCGGCAAGCGCACCTTCCTGCATCCGACCGTTGTCTCGGCTGCGCTGATGCCGGATCGGGTCGATGGCTTCGCAGGCGCGCCGCAGGCGATCTACTCCGACCATTTTCTGGAGCGTCCGCCTGACGGTCCGCTGGGATACAAGCTCGAGGCGCCGCCCTTACATCCGATTCTCGTCGCGACAACGCTG
>DATNNK010000010.1:0-6189 GCA_035601875.1 Casimicrobiaceae bacterium
TGTTTCGAAGCGCGCCTATGCCCGCCTGCGCGGTCGCGATCCGCGCCGCGCGCTCTTCGCGGGCGGCGACACCATCACCGCGGAGCTTCAACATGCGGATGAAGAGCGGCAGCGTCGTCGCGTTGAGCAACAAGGTCACCACGATGACGCTGGCCGCGAGCAGGATCACGAGCTCCCGTCCGGGAAAGGGTGCGCCGGTCGTGGTCGTCAGCGGTGTCGACAGTGTCACCGATCCGCGAACGCCGGCCCAGCCGATGATGAAGACGTTGTGCGGTCGGAACGAGCCTTCGCGATCGCGCTTCCGCTTCGACAGCAGGAGTGGCCGGTAAGCCGCCGGGAAAACCCACGCCGGTCGCAGCAGGATCACCGCTGCCGACAGAATGAGCGCATAGCCGGCAAGACCGATCGCCGCGGAGCGGGAAAGCCCTTCGACCACCGAATGAAGCTGAACGCCGAGAATCAGAAAGACCAGACCATTGAAGGCGAATTGCAGCATCCTCCATACTTCCCACGAATGCGCTCGCGTCGGCGCATCGATGAAGCGCGCGTCGTGCGATCCGGCGTACAGTGCCGCGCCCACCACGGCCAGGATGCTGCCGACCTGGAGAGCTTCGGCGGCGAGGTAAGCGGCAAACGGCGTGAGCAGCGAGAGCACGGTGAGAATGAGCGGATCGTCCATGCAAAAGCGGGTGAGGCCTAGCCGCAAGCGGCCGATCAGCCACGCGACCGCGAGACCGAGGACAAATCCGCCGCCCGACTGAACGAAGAACTGCAGCACAGCGTCGCTCCAGCTGAAGGCGCCGGTGGCCGCCGCGGCAATCGCAAACTTGAACGCCACCAGGCCGGATGCGTCGTTGATGAGGCTCTCTCCCTTGAGCGCCGTGGTTACCCGAGACGGGACCTTGAGCCTGGACGTGATCGCGCTCACCGATACCGCATCGGTGGGGGAGATCACCGCGCCGAGCGCAAACGCCGCGGACAGCGGCAGCGACGGTATCAGCCAGTGCATCAGGTAGCCGACGACAAGGGTCGTCAGAAGAACGAGGCCGAAGGCGAGCAGCAACACCGGGCGGAGCGCCGGCACCAGGTCGCGTTTCGGGATCAAGCATCCGTCGGCGAAAAGAAGCGGCGGGATGAACAGCAGGAAAAACACGTCGGGCTCGACGCGAAGCTCGTCGAAGCCCGGAAGGTAGGACAGCGCGATGCCGCCGGCGACGAGGAGTAGCGGCAGCGGAAAAGGGATCCACTTGCCGAGCGCCGCCACCGCGGCGACGGCGAGCAGCAATCCAAGCGTGATCTCGATGATCCCCACGAGCGGATGGTAGCTCAGCAGCCTGCCATTTCAAAAAGGCGTTGCGCGATACCGCGCTATTTCGCCAGCCAGGCGCTTTAGAAGCCGCGGCCGTCCGTGGCGAGGTACTCGATTTCCTCCGCCGTCGATTCGCGGCCGAGAATGGGGTTGCGATGCGGATAGCGGCCAAAGCGGCGAATCACCGCAGCGTGGCGCTCCGCCCACATGACAGGCTCGGAGAGGCCGGTCTCGTCACGCAGTCGTGCGAACAGCTGCAGCGATGTTTCTTGCGCAGCAAGGTCTTCGGCGTGCTCGAAAGGCATGTAAAGAAACCAGCGCTCGACCGGCATCAGCGCCTGATCGTCGCGGTTTGCAACCGCGGCCCTCGAAATACCGAGCGCCAGAATGTCGCCGGCGAAGGCCCGCGGCGTTTGGCGGTAGATGTTGCGCGTGAACTGATCGAGCAGGAGCACGCGCGCAAGCGCGCCGCGCGGCGTGGTCCATTCGCCGAATCCGCCGGCGAGCGCCGTCTCGACGGCGGCGCCGAACCGCGCGCGGATCGATTGATCGACCGCGGCATCCTTGCGAAACCAAAGCGCGCGGGTCTGGCCATGTTCCGCGCTGCCGCTGGGCGCTAACCAGAAATCGAGGATCTCGTCCTGCACGATCATTGCTCCGATGAATGGCTGATATAGTGCCGTACGCGCGGGAACGCAAGTTCCGGTGCTGCAGCGCGCGATTCCCTTTCGATTTGCGATGCGAACTTCCTACCGCGACATAGCGCTCCTTGCCTGCTGTCAGGCGCTATTGCTGATCAACAACTCCGGCCTCATCGCGATGAACGGCCTGGTCGGCTACGCGCTGGTCGAGAACAAGGCATTCGCGACGCTCGGCGCGACAACCTTCGTCCTCGGATCCGCGTTTGCCGCGATGCCCGCCGCACTGTGGATGGCCAAGGTCGGCCGCCGGCGCGGATTCATGACGGGCTCGGCCATCGCGGTCGCCGGCGCCGCCACGTGCGCGCTTGCGCTGTGGCTCGGCAGCTTTGCGCTATTTTGCTTCGGCACCGCGGTGATCGGCATCTACACGGCGTTCGGGCTGCAGTATCGCTTTGCGGCGGCCGAAGTGGCCGCGCCGGAATTCAGGGCCAAAGCCATTTCGCTGGTGCTGGCCGGTGGCATAGCCGGGGGCTTTCTGGGTCCTCAGGCGAGCGTTTGGGCAAAAGACCTACTGGGGGTTCCTTTCCTGGGTTCATTTCTGGTTCTGTCGGCCTTTGCCTTGGTTGCCCTCGGCGTCCAGTCACAAGTACGCGTACCGCCGCCGACCATGGAAGAGACCCGTGGCGGCGGACGTCCCTTGTCGCAGATCGTGCGTCAGCCGGTGTTCATCGTCGCTGCGCTGTCCGCGGCGCTGGGCTACGGCATCATGAATCTGCTGATGACCGCGACGCCGCTGGCGATGAGCTTTTGCAGTCATCCGTTCAGCGCGGCGGCGTTTGTCATCGAGTGGCACGTCGTGGGGATGTATGCGCCGGGCTTCTTTACCGGATCCCTGATACGGCGCTTCGGCGCGCTCAAGGTGATTGCCGCCGGCATCGTGTTGATGGGCGCTTGCGTCGCGGTAGCGCTGTCCGGCATCGCGCTGTGGCAGTTCTGGGCAGCGCTGGTCCTTCTTGGCGTGGGCTGGAATTTCATGTATATCGGCGGCACGACGCTGCTGATCGACGCTTACACTCCCCCCGAAAAAGCGAAGACCCAGGGCATGAACGATGTCATCGTGTTCACGGTGATGAGCATCTCGTCCTTTTCGTCGGGTGCGTTGATCAGCGCCGCCGGTTGGGATCGGATGAACCTGGGTGCGCTTCCGCTGCTCGCCGTCGTCGCCAGCGCGGTGCTGTGGCTGACGGTGTTGCGCCACCGGAACGCACGCGTTACCGGCAATGCCAAAGCCAGCAAAGCGACGTGAGGCGCCGCATGTACCACACGACCGATGCATCCGATCCCTGCCGTTGACCGTCATCAGGAGTTGCGCGAGGGCGTGCGCGCGTTGTGCGCGCGCTTCGACTCCGCCTATTGGCAGCGCATCGACGCGGAGCGCGGTTACCCCGAGGCGTTCGTCGACGCGTTGACCGGGGCCGGCTGGCTCGCAGCGATGATCCCCACCGAATACGGCGGCTCGGGCCTGGGACTGACCGAAGCATCGGTGATCATGGAGGAGATCAACCGCAGCGGCGGTAATGCCGGTGCCTGCCATGGCCAGATGTACAACATGGGCACGCTTTTGCGCCACGGCTCGGAAGCGCAGAAGCGGACGTGGCTGCCGTCGATCGCTACGGGCAAGCTGCGCCTCCAGTCGATGGCGGTAACCGAGCCATCGACCGGCAGCGACACCACGCGTCTCGCGACCACCGCGGTGCGGCAAGGCGATCGCTACGTCATCAGCGGTCAGAAAGTATGGACCTCGCGCCTGCAACATTCCGACCTGATGATCGTGCTCGCCCGCACGACGCCGCTCCCCGAGGTCAAGCGCCGGTCGGAGGGCATGTCGGTGCTGATGGTCGATCTTGGTGACGCGCTCTCCGGCGCTCACGGCGGCATCAACGTGCGTCCGATCGCCAACATGGTCAACCACGAGACCAACGAAGTCTTCTTCGACCGCCTCGAGGTGCCGTCGGAAAATCTGATCGGCGAAGAAGGGCAGGGCTTTCGCTACATTCTCGACGGGCTCAACGCCGAGCGCACACTGATCGCCGCCGAGTGCATCGGCGACGGATACTGGTTCGTCGATCGCGCGCGGCGCTATGCGAGCGAACGGGTGGTGTTCGGCCGGCCGATCGGCCAGAACCAGGGCGTGCAGTTTCCGATCGCCGAGACGTACATCGAGATCGAAGCTGCGAACCTGATGCGCTTTCACGCGGCGTCGCTGTTCGATGCCGGCAAACCCTGCGGCGCGGAGGCGAACATGGCCAAATTGCTGGCGGCCAAGGCGTCCTGGGAAGCGGCGAACGTCTGCTTGCAGACGCACGGAGGCTTCGGGTTCGCCTGCGAGTTCGACGTCGAGCGCAAGTTCCGTGAGACCAGGCTCTATCAGGTCGCGCCGGTCTCGACCAACATGATTTTTTCCTACGTTGCCGAGCACGTGCTCGGCTTGCCGCGGTCGTTCTGAGCAATCGGTTGGTCTAGACCGGAAACTGCCAATAGACGGCGTCGACCGTTTTTCCTTCGCGCGCGAGCACATCCGCCTTGAGTGCCTCGCCCAGCACATGAGATTCGATCGCACGTTCGCACGCGTCTGCTTGCGCTACGCGCACGAACAGCACGCTGCGATCGTCATCGACTACGATCGAGCTCACCTTGGCCGGCAATCCCTTTTCGGCGAGGAAGCGGCCGGCGGCGCGATCGAGCACCGGATCGGAGCTGTCGATCAGCAGGCGTCGGTTGATGGCGGCCAGAAAAACCGCCATCGCGCCGAGCAGCGCGCCCACGGCGATCGCGACACTTGCGTCGAACGCCGGATGGGGTCCCCACAGGAACGACACGCCGGCGACGATCAGCGTCAGCAGGATGCCGAGCAATGCTACCGTGTCCTCGAGCAGCACGGCGAGAACGGTGGTGTTGTTGCGGTTCCTGGCAATGCCCTCCAAGCCGCCGATCTCACGCAATGCGACAAAGAAGGTGAACGACTCGAGCGCCAGCGAGAACAGCAACAGGCCGAGCACCAGGGGCGTGAACGGTTCGATGACGGTTGGGCTGAGCAGCGCGTGAGCGCCATGGTAGACGTTGAGTCCGCAGCCGATGAAGAACACGCTGACGGCAGATACCAGCGCCCAGAAGAATTTTTCCTGGCCTCGGCCGAAGGGATGCAGGGCGTCGGCACCGGGTCGCCCGCGCACTTCACCGACCTTGAGCAGCACCTGATTGGCGACATCGGCGACCGAGTGAATCATTTCCGCGAACAGCGTCGGCGAGCCCGTCACCGCCCAGCCAAAGCCCTTGGCTGCGGCGATCGCTGTGTTGGTTGCGATGGAAATGGAAACCGAGGACGACATTCGCGCCGCGCTACCGACGCATCAAACGCGTCTCACCTGCGTCTCATTTGCGTATCTGCCCGCTGCCCAAGACAACCCATTTCCGGCTGGTGAGTCCTTCGAGTCCGACCGGGCCGCGCGCGTGAAGCTTGTTGGTCGAGATGCCGATCTCAGCGCCGAGTCCGTATTCGAAGCCGTCGGCAAAGCGCGTCGACGCATTGACCATCACCGAGCTCGAATCGACCTCGCGCACGAACCGCATCGCGTTGCCGTAATGCTCGGTGACGATGGCGTCGGTGTGCTGCGAGCCGTAGCGGGCGATGTGATCGATTGCGGCGTCGAGCGAGGCCACGACGCGCACGGAGAGAATCGGCCCGAGATACTCGGTGCGCCAGTCTTCCTCGGTCGCCGGCTTCATCGCCGGGACGATCAGTCGGGCGCCCGGATCGCCGCGGAGCTCGACACCCTTGGCCGTATAGATTTGCGCCAGGGCGGGCAGCAGGCGCGAGGCGATCCGCTCGTGAACGAGCAGCGTCTCCATCGTGTTGCACGGGCTGTAACGCTGGGTCTTGGCGTTGTCTGCGATGCGGACCGCCATGTCGACGTCGGCATGCTCGTCGACGAAGACGTGGCACACACCGTCGAGGTGCTTGATCACGGGCACCGTCGCTTCGTCCGCGACGCGCTGAATCAATCCCTTGCCGCCGCGCGGTATGAGCACGTCGACATACTTGTCCATCGTCGCCAACAAGCCGACAACCGCACGATCGGTGGTCGCGATCAGTTGCACCGCGTCCTCCGGCAGCCCGGCAATGGCGAGCCCTTCCCGAACGCATGTCGCGATCGCCCGATTCGAATGCAAGGCTTCCGA
>DATNNK010000011.1:0-2855 GCA_035601875.1 Casimicrobiaceae bacterium
TCCGTCGCGATGCCTGACCTTGGCCCACCCGGGAGTGCTGCTGGCATACGAGGCATCGGCAAGCTCGAGCAACACGTTCTGCTCGGCCTTGAAGACGACCGCTGCGTTGGTCTCCGGACTGGCGAGGACGTCGGCCGAAGACGCCCGGACCACGATGGTGCGCCGGTCGGCGGCGGCCTTTTTTTCCATCCATGCGACGGTGCCGGTCGCATCGCGGATCTTGTACCAACCCTCGACCGAGACGATGATTTCGACCGGCACTTCACGCCCCAGCACAAACAAGGGCTTGGCCCTGACCGACGGAGCATCGTAGAGGACTACCGGCTCCGACGTGGAATGAAACTCCGCGCCGACAGCGCCGGCCGCAAGAAAAGGCAGCGACGCCGCGAGCGCAAGCGGACGCGTGAACACCGGCCGTCCTAGCTGGGAACCGGCGACGCCGCCGGCTGCTGTGCGAGGTTTGCGAGCTGCTGCTGATACAAGAGCTCGAAATTGATCGGATCGAGGTGGACGGGCGGAAAACCTGCCCGCGTGATCGCGTCGGCGATGGTCTCCCGGATGTAGGGAAACAGCACGTTCGGACAATGGATGCCCATGATCGGCTGAATATCGGCCACCGGAACGCCCCGAATCTGGAACACGCCGCCCTGAGCTGCCTCGACCAGGAACAAGACTTTGTCGCCGATCTTCGCGGTGACCGTCACGGTGAGCACGCATTCGTACACGTCCTGCTCGATCTGCTCCCCACGGGTGCGCAAGCCGACTTCCACCTGCGGCGATTCCTGCAGGAAAAAAGATTGCGGCGCCCCCGGGTTCTCGAGCGAAAGGTCCTTGACGTAGATTTTCTGAATCGAGAGCGAAGGTCCGGACTGCGGCTGCGGGTCGTCGGCCATGGGATTCCTGATGAGGGCTCAACTGTTAATTATAGCGCGGGGCTACGCCCCATCCGCGGCCAGCATCGGAGCGAGCTTGCCCGCGCGGTCCAGGGCGACCAGATCATCGTAGCCGCCGACATGAAAGGCTCCGATATAGATTGGGGGCACCGTCCGCCTGCCTGTCTTGCTCATCATCTCCACGCGGCGCGCGGGCTCGAGATCGACTCTAACCTTGGAAATTTCGGCTACACCTTTCGCACGCAAAAGGCGCTCGGCGAAATTGCAGTATGGGCACATGGCGGTCGCATACATCATGACGTCTGGCATCATGCGTTTTCCATCACGTTTCCCGCTCCGCGCCAGCCATCACGCGTTTTTCGCGATCGGCAAGCCCGCCTCGACCCAGGCGCGCACGCCTCCGCGCAGCGTATACACCTCGGCGAAGCCGAGCTTGGACAGTATCGAGCTCGCGCTGCGGCTGCGGTTGCCCCGCTCGCAATAAGCGATCAGCGGGCGGCCGGTGAACTTGGCGAGCTCGTCGCCCCTGCTTCCAAGCTGCGACAAGGGAATATGCACCGCGTTGGGCAGGTGTCCTCCATCGTAGTCCTTGTCTTCGCGCAAATCGAGAATCACTGCATTCTGGCGATTGATGAGTTGAGTCGCGCCCATTGCTCCGACCTCGCGCACCGACGAAAAACGACGGCCGATGAGCGGCCAGAGGAGCATACCGCCCGATAAGATCATGACCAGGATCAGCGGCCAATTGTTTTGAATGAATTGCATGACCGGTGCAGTGAAATCCAAACACGGCGCAAGGGCGAAGGTAAAATGATAGCGTATCGCTAGGATTGCCGACGTTCGCCCGCCACTCAGTCCCCGTTTCTCGCTGCCCGCCGTGTCCGACACCCACTCCGTGATCCCGGTTCTGCTGGTGATACTCGACGGCGTGGGCTGCCGCGATGCGGCGCCCGACAATCCGGTGAGCCTTGCCCGTAAACCGAATTGGGATCGGCTTTGGCAGCAGTTCGCGCACACGACCATCGACGCCTCCGAGCGCTCGGTCGGGCTGCCCAGCGGCCAGATGGGCAACTCCGAAGTCGGGCACCTCAATATCGGCGCTGGCCGGGTGATCTACCAGGATTTCACGCGCATCGATCGCGCCATCGAGACCGGCGAGTTTGCGACCAACCCTGTGCTTGCCGAGGCGGTCGCAACCGCGCGCCGAAACAACGCGACCCTCCATGTGCTCGGTCTGGTCTCGCCGGGCGGCGTGCACAGCCATGAGCGGCAGATCGCGGCGATGGTGCGAATGGCCGCCGATGGCGGAGCGCCGCGCGTCCGCGTGCACGCCTTTCTCGATGGCCGAGACACCCCGCCCAGGAGCGCCGGCGCGTCGCTGGCAACCATGGCGGCCGTTTGTGCCGCGCGCCCGCTCTGCGCCATTGCCGACATCGTGGGCCGCTACTACGCCATGGATCGCGACCATCGCTGGGAGCGAGTCCGGCTTGCCTATGAGCTCATCGTCGACGGCGTCGCCGATTATTCCGCTCCTGATGCGCAAGCCGCGCTTGCCGCGGCCTATGCCCGGGGCGAAAACGACGAGTTCGTCAAGCCGACGCTTATCGGCGCGCCGGCTCCGATGCGGGACGGCGACGTCGTGGTGTTCATGAATTTTCGCGCCGATCGCGCGCGCGAGATGACCAGCGCACTGACCGATCCCGCTTTCTCCGGCTTTTCACGCAGGCGGGTGCCAAAGCTCGGCGCCTTCGTGTGCCTGACGAGCTACGGCGATGCGTTCGCGCACCTGCCGGCGGCCTTCACCCCGCAGTCGATCACTCACGGCTTCGGCCAAATGGTCGCGGAGCGGGGCCTGAAGCAACTGCGCATCGCCGAGACCGAAAAATATGCCCACGTCACCTATTTTTTTAACGGCGGCGTCGAGGCGGTCTATCCCGGCGAAGATCGCATCCTGGTGCCCTC
>DATNNK010000012.1:0-6084 GCA_035601875.1 Casimicrobiaceae bacterium
CGAATCCTGCGGCATGATGCCGCGATCCCAGAGGCTGCCTTTGTACGACGCGTAGCGGCCGCGCTCCTCGGCGAGTTCGGTCGATGCCCAGTAGGCGTAGTAGCAGACCGCTTCCATCGAGCGGTCGGCAAAGCTCATCGCGCCGTCGGAGGCGTACGGATGCTGCAGCAAGTGCAGACAATCCTGGAAGCCCATGATCCCCAGGCCCACCGGACGATGCTTGAGGTTGGCGTTGCGCGCCTTGGCCACCGCGTAGTAGTTGATGTCGATCACGTTGTCGAGCATGCGCATGGCGGTCTTGATGGTCGCCTTGAGCTTGTCGTGGTCGAGCTCCCACGAGGTTACCTTCTCGGCCTTCTCGCCTTTCTTGCCGACCTTCTTCATGTGCGCGAGCAGGTTCACCGAGCCCAGGTTGCAGACCGCGATCTCGGTTTCGCTGGTGTTGAGCGTGATCTCGGTGCAGAGGTTCGAGCTGTGCACGGTCCCGACGTGTGACTGCGGCGAGCGCACGTTGCACGCATCCTTGAAGGTGATCCACGGATGCCCGGTCTCGAACAGCATCGACAGCATCTTGCGCCAGAGCTGCACCGCCGGAATCTTCTTCGACAACTTCAACTCGCCGCGCGCGGCCTTGTCTTCGTAGCGCGTGTACGCTTCCTCAAACTTGCGTCCCCACTTGTCGTGCAGGTCGGGGACGTCGGCGGGAGAGAAAAGCGTCCAGTCGCCGCCTTCCATGACCCGCTTCATGAACAGATCAGGAATCCAATTGGCGGTGTTCATGTCGTGCGTGCGGCGGCGATCGTCGCCCGTGTTCTTTCGGAGCTCGAGGAACTCCTCGATGTCCAGGTGCCAGGTCTCCAGGTAGGAGCAGACCGCGCCTTTGCGCTTGCCGCCCTGGTTCACCGCCACCGCGGTGTCGTTGACGACCTTCAGGAACGGCACCACGCCCTGGCTCTTGCCGTTGGTGCCCTTGATGTGCGAGCCCAGCGCGCGAACGTTGGTCCAGTCGTTGCCCAATCCTCCGGCGAACTTGGAGAGCAGTGCGTTTTCCTTGATCGCCTCGTAGATGCCGTCGAGATCATCCGCCACGGTGGTCAGGTAGCACGACGAGAGCTGCGAGCGATGGGTGCCGGAATTGAACAAGGTCGGCGTCGAGCTCATGAAGTCGAAGGTCGACAGCACGTTATAGAACTCGATGGCGCGCCCCTCGCGGTCGACCTCGTTCAGCGCCAGGCCCATCGCAACGCGCATGAAGAACGACTGCGGCAGCTCGAAGCGGCGGCCGGCGCCGCTGAACTGCGCGTACTGATCGATCAGAAAATAGCGGTCGTAGAGCGTCTGCAGGCCGAGGTAGCCGAACTGCAGGTCGCGCTCGGGTTTCAACGCCGCGCCGAGCTTTTGCAAGTCGTAGTGCGCGAGCGCTTCGTTCAAGAGGCCGATCTTGATGCCGTGCTTGATCAAGCGCGGGAAGCTCTCCGCGTAGCGCGTCGCCATATCCGCGTGGGTCGCTTCCTCGCCCAGCGCCTCGAAGCGGATCGCGTCGAGCAAGAGCCGCGCGGTGACGAAGCTGTAGGCGGGATCCTTTTCGATCAGCGTGCGAGACGCGAGAACGAGGCATTTGCGCACCTCGTCCATCGGCACGCCTTCGTACAGATCCTTGAGCGTCGCTTTCAGGATGCGCTCGGGCTCGACGTCGGGCAGGCCTTCGCACGAGGTCTTGATGAGCTCGGTCAAGCGGGCGAAGTCGAGCGGCCGGGTGATGCCGTTATCGACCACGTTGATCGGTGCGCCGTCGATTTTGCTGCCGCCCTTTTCCTGCTTCTCGTGGGCGCGCTCCTGCGAGCGCTTTTCGCGATAAAGCACGTAGGCGCGCGCGACTTCGTGCTCGCCGCCGCGCATCAGCGCGAGCTCGACCTGGTCCTGAATTTCCTCGATGTGGATCGCGCCGCCCTCGGGCTTGCGCTTCATCAGCGCGTTGACCACCACATCGGTGAGGTGCGCAGTCAGCTCGCGCACGCGGGACGACGCCGCGCTCTGTCCGCCGTTGACGGCGAGAAACGCCTTGGTCACCGCAATGGCGATCTTCGACGGCTCGAAAGCCACCACCGCGCCGTTGCGGCGGATGACCTTGTATTGGGAGAGCGTCGGATCGGTGCTGGCCGCGAGCGGCGAACCTGTCTCGCCGGTCATCAACTTGTGCTGTGCTGTGGAGGATGCGGCGGCGGACGGGCTAGCGACTTGCATAGTGCTTTCTCCAGTAGAAATCTTATATTTCTTGGTCTCAACCACGCGGCCCGGCAACATCGGGCAATTCCGACACCGGCGCGGGCCTCCGGAGGCCGGCCCGGCGAGCGTTGGCACGCGTTCAGCGGGCGCTTCACAGGGGCTTCCGGATTTCCCTTAGGAATCAAAACCTACTATATCTTGTGTTCAAGTGCTGAATCAACACTAATCATAGTAGCTTGGCAAAACGGGCGCAAGCGCTTTTTGATGTTTCTCGGAGGGCTTGCAAAACTGCCGCGAAATCAAAGTTCTACGCGCCAGTTTGGCGGTTGCGGGCAGAGAATCCACCGTTTTTCCACGCGATTGTCCACAGCGGCGGTGGACAACTCGATGCTAGCAAGGTGACAAGGGTATGACACTATGAAAGCCATGAAGTGCGAGCGCCAGATACCATCAACTCGATGCCAGCGTCATCGCCCGGGCGGCACCGGGGCCCGACCGTAAACGGGCGTCCGTCGGCTATGGCAAGATTCGGCACTGCTGGCGGCGCTGGATTGCATGTAAGCCCGGCGCCCTCGCCGCAGCAAGCGATGCCGGAAAGCGATGCCGGAAAATCATGCCGCGTTTCGCCGCCAATCTATCATTCCTGTTCAACGAAGTTCCGTTTCTGGACCGCTTCGCCGCTGCCGCGAATGCCGGCTTCAACGCCGTCGAGTTCGCGTTCGCCTACGAGTATCCAGCTAAGGAGCTGACTTCACGGCTCGCGGCGAACGGCCTCGAACAGGTGTTGATCAACGCGCCGCCGGGAGACTTGAACGCCGGCGATCGCGGGCTCGCCGGCTGTCCGGGCAGGGAGCACGACTTCGCCGCGAGTTTTGTCACCGCGCTGCGCTACGCGCAAGCGTTGTCGTGTCCGCGAATACATGTCATGGCGGGCATGCTTCCGGCAAGCGCGGACGAGGCGCAGCGCGCGCGGCATCGGTCGACGTTCGTACGCAATCTGCGCTTCGCAGCTCGGGAAGCGGAGCAAGACGGAATAACGCTGACCATCGAACCGCTCAATCCGCGCGACATGCCCGGCTATCTGCTGACGACGCAAGGAGAAGCGCACGCCATCCGCGAGGAAGTCGGCATGCCGAACGTGAAAGTGCAAATGGATCTCTATCACGCCCAGATTGTCGAGGGCGATCTGTCGACCAAGCTGCGCCGCTGGCTGAGCGATATCGGCCACATCCAAATCGCCGGCGTTCCCGACCGTCACGAGCCTGACAGCGGCGAGCTTAATTGCTACGCGCTGTTCGAGCTTCTGGACGAGCTCGGTTACAAGGGTTGGGTTGGCTGCGAGTATCGGCCGCGCGCCGGAACGGTGCCGGGTCTGGCGTGGCTGGACAAGCTTGGTTGGCGGACGAAGGGAAGGTAAGCCGACGTCGACGCTCGCCGCTCACAAGCGGCGTGATGCCGCTCAAGTGGCCCGGCGTACAAACGCCGGGTTGAGCTCGTTCACCGCGCGCACTCCGCACTGTTGCATGGCAGCGCGCGTTTCGACGCGCATGATTTCCAGCACCCGTTCCACTCCTGGCTGGCCGAACGCGCCCAACCCCCATAAATAGGGCCGGCCTATACAGACGGCCCGTGCGCCAATGGCGAGCGCCTTGACGACGTCGGTGCCGCGGCGAATGCCACCGTCCACCAGAACCGGGATGCGTCCGCCCACGGCTTCGATGATTTCGGGCAGCGCGTCGATGGTGGAGCGCCCGCTGTCCTCTCCGCGCCCGCCATGATTGGAAACGATCAGGCCGTCCACGCCGTTCTGCACGCACAGTGTCGCGTCCTCATGCGCAAGGATGCCCTTGATGATGATTTTCATACGGGTGATATCGCGCAGGCGCTTGATGAAGTCCCAGGTCATGTTGGAGGACTCCATGCCGGTCATGGCCGAAAGATCGATGCCGTCATACATCGGGCGGCGCCTCGCGCGAGCCGCCGCACCCGGCTGGTGGCAGGTCGCGCACTCGCGCGTGTCGGTGCGCTGCAGACGAAACAAGGTCTCCTGGTTCCTGCCGGCGAGGCGGTCGACCGTCACCGCTAGGACCGGGCACCCCGCGACGTCGGCGCGCTTCACGATCGCCTGCGCGATTTCCCACTTGGGCGAAGCATAGAGCTGGAACCAGATCGGCGCGCCGCGCGCTTCGCTGACCGCTTCCACCGAGCTCGTGGTCGAGGTCGAGAGAATGTCCAGGTGGTTGCCCGTCCGCGCCGCCCTGGCGACAGCGATCTCGCCCTCCGGATGAAAGAACTTGTTGCCCCCGGTCGGGGCGATGATGATGGGATTATCCAATCGCGTGCCGAAAAGCTCGACCGACATGTCAACCTTGCTCACATCATTGAGGCGCCGCGGGCGCAACTGGAACTTGAGGAAGCCCTCGCGATTGGCGCGCAGCGTGACTTCGTCGTCGATGCCCGAGGCCATATAGCCGAAGTGCGCGGGCGGCACGTTCTTGCGCGCGACAGGCTCGAAGTCGAACACGTTGATCGCGTCCTTGGGACTCGCGATGAGGTCCTGCGGATTGAATGGCGCCCAGATGATGGGGTCGGGAAATCTCGACGGAGTCTCGGCTGCCCAGGCCGCAAAGCCTGGAATCGCGAGCAAGGGACTACCGGAGAGAAATTTCAGGAACTGCCGGCGGGCCGATGTTGGGTCCATGAGCTACCCTCCCTTGGGTGGTGCACTGGATTCCGGATGCCGTGATGTTCGAATTGTTCAGGACTTATCACACGTCCACCGGATCACGAAGACGGATAGGTATTTTCGATCACGCGAACCTAATGAGTATTGGGGGTTCGGACGTGCGGGTCAACACTCCCCCCGACGAGCTCCTGGCATGGGCGAGGAAGACAGGGGCGCTCGCGGTTTGACACGCTGCACCGCCTCGCCGATGATCGCGACCAGCCATCCACAAATGCTGGTACACCGGCCGTCCGGAGGAACTATGTCCAAATGTATCGACCGTAGTTTTGCGCTGCTGGCGCTCGCGTTATGCATGCCTGCCTTCGCCGATGTTCCGGTTCCGGCGCCAGGCGCGAGTCCACGGATCGATGCCATCAAGAAGGCCGGCGTGCTGCGCGTCGGCGTGCTCGCAAACGCGCCCTGGCTGGTGGAGAACACCACGGGGCAAGGCGCTGCGTGGAGCGGTCCCGCGTGGCTGCTTGCCAACGAATACGCCAAGCGCCTGAACGTGAAGCTCGATGCCGTCCCGGTAAGCCATGAGACCAAGGTACCCGTGCTGGCATCGAACCAGGTCGACATTTCTGCGACGCCACTGGCCGAGACGCCCGACCGGCTGAAGGTCGTCGACTTCGTGATCTACTCCAGCACCAGCGTGTGCATGTTCGGTCTCGCCTCTAATCCGAAATTTGCGAGCGCGAAGAGCGTCGACGACCTCAACAAGCCCGAGATCACGATTGCCTACTACACCGGCGGCGGCGAGGAGGGATGGGTGAAGGAACGCTTCCCGAAGGCGCAATTGCGCGGTGTCGCCGGCTCGGGGGTGGCGCCGGTCGAGGAAGCGATGGCCAAGCGTGCGGATGCGGTGCCCATCAACCGCGTTCCGTGGGTGGCGATGGGGCGCAAGCTCAAGCAGCTCGCCGTGCTTCCGAGAGAGAACAACTGCCAGAACAGCACGGAGAAGGCGGCTCCGGTAGGCATGGCCATCGACAAGAACCAGCCAGCCTTCCTGCAATGGACGCGCGCGGTCGAAAAAGAAATCGAGCCGCAGCTCAAGAAGGATGAAGCGCGCGTCATCGATACCATGAAGTAGGCGGCATCGGCCACTCCGCCGTCATCCGATGGAATTCGACTTC
>DATNNK010000013.1:0-8598 GCA_035601875.1 Casimicrobiaceae bacterium
CTCGGCGTCTCGCAAGCCCAGCAGGGCGGCGTCTCGCTCGATACGATGGTGCAACGTCTGGTCCAGAAATCGGTATGGGAAATCGACAGCAAATACAAGTAATGCGCTGATCGTAAGGGTCCACGACGCCGGCGCCGTGCCGGCGTCGCTACTTTCGGCGCCGGCGTCGCCGTTTTCGGAATCGAACGAGGAGCGGTGGATGGCAGAGATCAGCAGCCTCGGCAAGTATGAGATCCGTCGCGAGATCGGTCGCGGCGCGATGGGCGTGGTTTATGAAGGCTACGATCCCTTCATCAAACGTGTCGTGGCACTGAAAACGATCCGAGCGGATCAGCTGGCCAGCGAAGACTCGGAGAACGTGATCGCGCGGTTTCGCCGCGAAGCACAGGCCGCCGGGCGCCTAAGTCATCCCAACATCGTTTCCATCTACGATTTTGGCGAAGAGGCGGGGATCTGGTTCATTGCCATGGAGTTCATCAAGGGCCGTGAGCTCAAGGAGTGCTTCGAGGCGAATGAGCGGTTCACGACGGCAAGCATCGTGAAGATCATGTCGCAGATCCTCGATGCGCTCGATTATTCGCACCGCCAGGGCGTCATCCATCGGGACATCAAGCCTGCGAACATTTTCATGCTGCCCGACGGCTCCGTGAAGGTCGGCGACTTTGGCATTGCCCACATCGAAGCGTCCAATCTGACCCAGATCGGGGCGGTGATGGGCACCCCCGCCTACATGTCGCCGGAACAGATCCTGGGGCTGCCGGTGGACGGCCGCTCGGACCTTTTCTCGGCCGGCGTGATCCTCTACCAGTTCCTGACCGGCGAGCGCCCCTTCTCCGGCTCGGCGGCTACCACCATGCAGAAGGTGCTCAAGGAGGATCCGCTGCCGCCGTCGAGTCTCAATGTGCAGGCGCCTCTCGAGATGGACGCGATCGTGCGCAAGGCGCTCGCCAAGCGTCCCGAGGACCGCTTTCAGACAGCCAGCGAATTCGCCGACGCCATTCGTGCCACAGTTCCAGGTATGACCATCACCAACGCCGACGCGACGCTGATCTCGCCTGCTCCAGCCGCGCCGATCGCGACCGTCGACAAGACGCTCGTCAAGCATGACGCGACTACCGCAATTCCTGCGCCGCCCCCCGTTGTGGTCCAACCAATGCCGCAGGCAAAGTCGCAGGCGCCGATGGTCGCCATCATCGTCGGCCTTACCGTTATTGTGCTCGGTGCGGGTGCGTGGTTTACCTACCAGCGTCAAGCTAGCGAACGCGCAAGGGCCGGACCGGATGCGCCGTCGCAGCCCGTCGTATCGACGGCGCCCGCTTCGGCTCCGGCGGCGGCGCCCACGACGGCAGCATCCAAGTCCGATCCCGGGACCATGCTGATCTCCGCAGTGGGACTTATTGATCCGAACGACTCGCGGTACCAGAGCGACAAGGCGCTGCTGCAAAGTGACCTGCGGGCCGATTCCAAGAGCCAGCTGGTCGAAAAAGCGTTGGGACTCCTGCTCGACACCAAGTCGCTCGCCAAGAACTACGACGTGCTCAAGGACAAGCTTTTGTCGAGGAGCGGCAGTTACATTACGACCGTCGTCCGGGAAAGCGAGCCGCGCATGGGCAAGGATGGCTTGATGTCGATCACGACCGAGGCCGTGGTGAACGTCAAGGCGCTTCAGAAATCGCTCAACCAGATGTCCCGCGAAGAGCGCATCGAGCTTATCCGCGCCAACGGCAACCCGAAGGTGTCGGTGCAGATCTTCGTGCGCGATGCCGATCAGCCGAACGCCGCGCCGCAGACGTCGCCGGTGGCAGAAAATATTCTCAAGGAACGCATCAAGTCATTCGGGTTTCGCACCTGGTCCGAAGGGGAATCCGGACCGGAGAAGGGCGCCGACTTTCAGGTCCTGGGCGAAGCCAAGATCAAGAAGCTCTCGGCGCGTCTCGAGGCTTCGGGCCTGACCGTCACCAAGTACGCGCTGACATCCTGGACCGTGAAGTGCATCGATCGCGAAACCGGCGAGGAGATCTACTACAACACGACCTTGCCGAAGGGCGTTGGCAGCTGGGCGAGCGAGGAGGAGGCGCTGAAGGCGATTGGCACGACGATCGCCGACGAATTCTCGCGCGACTTTTTTCTCCAGCATGTCAGCGTGAGCGGTCAGAAGGTTACGCTGGTCGTGGAGGGCATGCCGAATGCGGCGTCGGAAGACTTGCTCGCACGCGAGCTCGTCGGACTTCCTCAAGTGATTACGGCGACGCCGCGGTCACCGGCGAGCCCTCGCAGCTATGACCTGCAGCTTGCGGGGAGTGGTGCGGTGGGCGACCTTGTCGCAATGGGCGTGCTCAAGCCGCTCAACGCGAAGCTCGGTCTGACCTGCTTCAGTCTTGGCGGCATCGCCGGCGACCAGGTGTCAGTGGTGTTCGACAAGCGCTGCGCGGAAGCTTCGGTCCTATCGCGGCTGGAGACGAACCCTCCCGCCGGTCTGTACGGCGCGCCGGCGGGCCGCCAGAAAACGGTGGTAAAGAACCCGGAGACGCTGAGAAAGCTGATGATTTAAGGCCGCGAATTCTCGATTGCCGCGGGAGCGGGGACGACGACACTCTTGTGGATCTGTCGCCCAATTCGGTAATTCTCAGTCATCGCACGGCCTGCATCGTTCTGCCACGGCAGGCAGATGATTCGGCCCTATATCCGGACCTTCAATCGCGGTTTAGCTTCTCCACCTGCTTGATGTAATTTTGCATGGCATCGTCCTTGCTCATTCCCTTGAGCTTGGTCCATGCGTCGAACTTGGCGGCGCCGACGAAATCGAATCCACCTGGGCGGTCGCCTTTGACATCACCGTCGGTACTCTGCTTGTAATACGAGTAGAGCTTAAGCAGTGTCGCGTTGTCGGGCTTCTTCTTGGCGTGTTTAGCTGCCGTGGTGGCGGCTTCGAATTTGGTCTTCAGATCTTTCGGGGCGGCGGCCATTGGTTTCTCCTGCGGTTGACCCATTCATCTGCGGCGCATTTTCTCAGCACCGCTGCTTCTGTGCTACTTTAACGCGACTCGCAAAGACTGAGCAATCCGCAAGGTAGCGGAACTGCCGATGCCTCCGACGCCGCCCAAAAAGCCAGAACGCATGTCCAGCGTCGATACTGCCTGGCTGCGCATGGATCGTCCCACCAATCTGATGATGATCTGCGGCGTGTTGATCTTCGGGGAACGCCTTACCCTGGCTCGCCTGAAGGCGACGTTGAGCGATCGCTTCCTGCGCTTCAAGCGCTTCCGCCAGCATCCAGTGCAAACCCCGACGGGCGCCTATTGGACGGACGACCGCGAATTCAACATCGCCGCGCATGTGCGCCGCGTCAAGCTGCGCGGAGCCGCCGGCAAATCCGAGCTCGAAACGCTGGTGAGCGACCTGATGGCGATACCGCTCGATCCTTCGAAGCCGATGTGGCAATTTCATCTCGTCGATGGATACGAGGGCGGAAGTGCCGTCGTCGTGCGCATCCATCACTGCTACGCGGACGGGATCGCGTTGATCCAGGTGATGCTGTCGATGACCGATGCCGATCGCGAGGGACATGTGCCGGGGCCGGTTCCGCCTCCACCGAAGCGATCGGAATCGAGTGATGGCGAGGTCGACGTTTTTGCAGGCGCACTCAAGATGGCGACCAAGATGGGTTCCGTCCTGATCGAAAAAGGCGCCGGCCTCTGGCACGAGCCTGCCAAGGCGGTGGCTTTTGCCAAGCAGGGCAGCGCCTTTACCGAGGAGCTTGCGAAGCTAATGTTGATGGGTGAGGACTCGCCCACGCGCTTCAAGGGCCATCCCGGCGTTGCCAAGCGGGTGGCATGGGCGGATCCCATCGCGGTAGCGGAGGTGAAGGTGGTAGGACGCGCGCTCGACTGCTCGATCAATGACGTGCTGCTGTCATCGGTTGCCGGCGCGCTGCGGTCATATCTGATGCAGGAGGGTGAAAGCGTCGAGGGCTTGAGCATCCGCGCCCTGGTGCCGGTGAATTTGCGCCCGGCCGAAAAAGCCTGGAAGCTCGGCAATCGATTCGGTTTGGTTTTTCTCGACCTGCCCATCGGCATCGAAAACCCGGTCGAGCGCCTCTATGCGGTTCGCGAGAACATGCGCGCACTCAAGGGTTCGTATCAACCGGTGGTGGCGTTGGGTGTCCTTGCGGCGATGGGCGCGGGCCCGAAGATCCTGCAGGAACGATTGCTGGCGATGCTGGCCAAGAACGCGACGGCGGTCATGACCAATGTGCCGGGTCCGCAGCAGCCGCTCTACCTCGGCGGCGCGCTCATCGGCAGCATGATGTTCTGGGTGCCGCAATCCGGCGATATCGGGCTGGGCATCTCTATCCTGTCGTACAACGGCGAAGTTCGGTTCGGGGTCGTCGCCGATCGCGGGCTCTGTCCCGATCCCGATCGAGTGATCGAGCGCTTTGCACCTGAATTTGAGAAACTGGTGTTGGCAACCCTTTTATCGCCATGGCCATGGGAGCAACCGCCAGGCGCCACGCAGATGGCATACGCAATATCGTTGTAGGGTCGCTTTCGTTCGGTCTACGTTTTATGCAAGCTCCGAACGGGCGAGCTCTACGTCGAGTCTTTCCATCGCGTCCATCGGCTCACAGCGCGCAGCCTCCTCGTACAGCTTGGTCGCTTCATCCAGCCGCGCCTTGTCGAAGAGCAGGATCAGTCCGTTTGCATATTCGATGCGGCTGATCGCCGAATCGGGATTGAGCTTCAGCGCCTGCTGGTAGTGTTCCAATGCGGAATCCTTTTTCGCTCCGTAGGTCATCCCGGCGACCAGGCCGCCGACCTTGTCGATGACCTCGGCCTGATACGCGCCGTACGCAGCGTGCGCATCCGCGTGTGTCGGCGCGAGTTTCAACGCCTTGGTCAGCGCATCCTTGATCTTGCCGCCGAAGCCCTGCGCGAGTGCCTTGGCCACCGAAATGCCCTGGCTGTACCTGCCCAGCGCGTACGCATACAGGTAGTGCGCATTGGCGTCGCTCGGCGCGACGTTGCGTCGCTCGTCGGCCCATCCCGCAGCTTCTTCGAATAGCGCCAGCCTGGATTTTTCGGCCTTGTCGATATAGTTTGCGTAAATCGACTGCGCCTCGACCGCCGCGTTGACACCGGCGCCGCTTGCCTCGATGCCCGCCTCGACGGCGCGCTGAAATTCGCCGGCGTGAAATGCCCGCCACGCGTCCTGCGCGGCAGCGTCCTTCGGCAACGGCTCGCAGTCGCCGCGATGAAGCCGGCCCCAATGCTTCTTCAACGCCGCTCCCTCGTACAAATACGCGCCTCCGGCGTGCGGAAATTTCGCCCACTTCTTCGCCATCGGTCTTCTCCTTGAGTAAGCGCTACAGATAGTCCTGGCTCAGCCGATCGATCAACGCACGCGACGAGCCTTGCAGGAACGGCGCGATGAGCGACAGCACCTGATACGCGGCGCGGTCGAGGTTGACCGCGTCGGCGTCGGGTTGCTGCGCGGCGATTCTCTGATACGAGATCCAGAACGTTGCGACCAGCGCCACATTTTCGGCGATGGCGGCGATCTCGCGCTCCGACGCACGCATCGCGCCATCGTCGACCATGCTTCGGCACAGCGCCGATACCGTTGCCGTGCCACGGCGAAGGATCGAGGCGAAGTGCATCGTCAGCTTGCGGCTGCGGGACAGTATTTCGTCGAGATCGCGATAGAGAAACCGGTAGTCCCACATCGCTTCGAACAGCAGGTGCAGAAAAAGCCAGAGATCCTCGACATTGACGATACCGCGGACGCGAGGGTCGAGCAGTGCGTCGAGTCGGCGCTCGAGGGCCGCGAACAGCTCGCCGATGATCTCGTCCTTGTTGCGGAAATGATAGTAGAGATTTCCCGGGCTGATGCCCATCTCGTCGGCGATATCTGCGGTGGTGACGTTCGGTTCGCCGAGACGGTTGAACATCACCAGGCTGGTTTCGACGATCCGCTCGCGCGTGCGTCGCGGACGTTTGCGCTCCGCCATGACGATAGATCGCGGACGTCGGAGCTAGCCCACTAACGTGCGGCGACGAGCCAGGCTTCGAGTTGCTCCAGCGTGTGCGACAGATCGCGCGCGCACTGCCGCACGCCGGGGTCGCGCGCCTTGAGCGGGCGGGTATCGATCAGCGCGGCGTGGATGGACCGCTCGCTGTCGGACAGAACCTCCAGCTTCAGGCGGATGCCGTGCCGGGCGAGCAGAGGCTCCAGCAGCGCGCGGCGCGCAAGCAGGCCTTGGCGCGTCTTGCGATATGCGGCCTCGCACAGATCCTTGCGGCGCGCATAGCTGAAAATGGAGGCGAAAAACATGGCGGCGTCCTCGCGATCGGGTTCGAACAGAAGGATGTCGGCGTCGGGGTATTGCGCCCGGTATCGGTCCATGCCGACTTCCATCCGAGAATGCATGATCGCACGAAAGGTCTGCGCGAGGACCATCGGCAGGCCGCCATGGGCCAGCTTGTCAGTATCGCGCGGATCGCGACCATGCGCCGGACTCGCGTCGAAGGGCACCAGCGGATTGATGCACAGAAGCAAGCGCACGCCGGCCTCCAGAGCCACCGAGGCGTGCAAGGTCTTGTTGAGCACACCATCGACGTAGTGCGCACCGTCTATAGCGACCGGTGGAAACAATCCAGGCAGCGCGGCCGAGGCTTCGATAGCACGGGTGATGGGAAGGTGATCGAAGCCGGAGCCGCCGAACGTAGTCGACGCGCCGGTGTCGAGATTGGTCGCGATCACGAACAGACTGTGGCCGAGCTTGCGAAAGTCGTTGCTGCGACCCGGGGCCGAAAACAGGCGGGTCAGAAAACGGTCGAGCGCGCGCTGGTCGAACAAGCCGGTTGGAATTGCGCGGCTCAGGTCGGCACTGAGGGCGGCAATCGATTCCACTACGTTGCGCCGGTCGGCTTTTCGAATCCTGGCCAGCGCAGCACCGACAAACAGGCGGGGAAGCGACAAGCCGCGGCGGGCAAACTCGCCGAGCGCCGGTCGCAGAAAAAGCGCCGGCGACAACGACGCATCCGCGCCGTCGTCGATGAACAGCCGGTACATTTGGGTCGGGGAGATGCCGTTCGCCAGCGCGGCCGCCACGAAGCCGCCCGATGAGACACCGGCATAGACATCGATGTCGTTGAGATCGACGCCGGCGAGCGAATCGGAGAGCGCAATCAGCGCACCGACCTCGTAGATGCCGCCCAGCGGCCCGCCACCCGCCAAAGCGAGACCCACGGACGAAACCGTCGCGCTCGCGGAGCAAGGCCGGTGCGAGCGCCCGCGATCAGGGCCCGCCCACCGACTCGCAACCTTGCGCCCGCCCAAAGAGGTGGGTCTCTTCGCTGTGGTCGGCGCCAGGCCTGTCGTTACCTGGCTTTCCGGGAGGTGTGCTTGGCGCGGCGCACTGCATGCTTCGCCCGCTTGGATGCTGGCGCCTTGGCGGCCGGCTTCGCGACCGGCGTGCTCCTGATCACTTTGACCGGCGCTTTCAATTTCGGCAGCGCGGCGACTGCGGTGTCGGCGAGCGCGGTGACCGTAGCACGGACCTGCTCCCGGGTGCGGGTCCAGATCGAGCTTGCGGTCGCGAGCGATGTTTCGACGCCGCTGCCCAGAATGCGGATCGCTTGCGTTTCGACGGCCGAGCCTTCCTTGATCAGCGCGCGCAGCGTGTTGCCCGCATCGTTCTTTGCCCACTGGCGGGTCACAGCGGCGGCGCCGAGGCCCGCGAGCCAAACCTGCCGCGATGCGGCGAACGCGGCGTCGGCAAGACGGCTGGCATTCAGGTCGTTCATCGTTTGCTTTTGCATCATCTGCTCCTTGACTAGAGTGAAGTGAATCGAACGCGTGATTTGCAGCGAACAGACCACACTCTATTTCAAAGCATTAGAGCAATCATCCTAATCGACGCGGCGTAAGCCGGACGGCAAGCTCGGTCGCCAGCTTGGCCGTGATGCCATAGATCGACAGCTGTGGATTCGCGCCGACGCTGGTCGGGAAAAGCGAGCCGTCGAACACGTACAGGTTTTCCAGATGGTGATGGCGGCCGCTTGGATCGATCACGGCACGCTTTGGATCGGGACCGAGGGGACAGCCACCCATGACGTGCGCGCTCACGACCGAGGCCTGCAAGGGCTCGAGCGCAAGCGCGGCGATGCCGGCTTTCGCTGCGGGCCAGCTCGAGTAGCTGGCGGCCGCCGAATGCAGTGGCATTACGGTCTTCGCGCCTGCCGCGAACTGCATTTGCGCCATGCTGGCGAACGCGCGGCGCGCCCCCTCCCAGAAGAACTCATCAAGCCGATAGTCGAGCACGGGCGATCCATCGCTCTCGAGGCCCACCGAGCCACCCGGACTGCGCGCGTGGAATCCGTCCCGCATCAGCGCGATCAGGACGTGCATGTGAGCGAGCTCGCGCATCCAGTTCGCGTGTGCGACGCCATGCCCCGGCAGCGTTGTCGCGACGAGAATCGGATGTAAGGGCGGCGCCTCGAGCTTGTATCCCAGCGGACCGTCAGGCGGACGCTCCAGAAAATGGTCGGAGTAGATCGCCTGCGGCGCGCCTGCGAAGCCATCGACCCGATCCGGCAT
>DATNNK010000014.1:0-6642 GCA_035601875.1 Casimicrobiaceae bacterium
ACCCCGCCGACGCACCGATCATGATCCTGGCGCTCACCTCGGACACCATGACGCAGGGCCAGATGTACGACGCGGGCTCGACCATCATCGCCCAGAAGCTGTCCCAATTGCAGGGGGTGGGGCAGGTGCAGGTCGGAGGAAGCTCGCTGCCCGCGGTGCGGGTGGAGCTCAACCCGCAGACGCTCAACAAGTACGGCATCGGCTTCGAGGATGTGCGCACGGTTCTCGCCGCCACCAACGCCAACCGGCCGAAAGGGTCGCTGGAGGCTGGCGATCGCCACTGGCAGATTTACGCCAACGACCAGGCCAAGAAGGCGGTCGACTATCTGCCGTTGATCATTGCCTACCGCAATGGCTCGGCGGTGAAGCTCACCGACCTCGGCAATGTCGTGGACTCGGTGCAGGATCTCCGCAACTCGGGCTCCTCCAACGGCAAGCCTTCGGTGCTGATCATCATCACCCGGCAGCCGAACGCCAACATTATCGAAACCGTCGACAGCATCACCGCCATGCTGCCGCAGCTTCGCGCATCCATTCCAAGCGCGATCAAGGTCGACGTGGTGATGGAGCGCACCACGACCATCCGCGCATCATTGCGCGATGTCGAGCGGACGCTGGTGGTAGCGGTCTGCCTGGTCGTCCTGGTCGTCTTCCTGTTCCTGCGCAACTGGCGGGCAACGTTGATCCCCAGCGTCGCGGTGCCGGTATCGCTGGTCGCGACTTTCGGCGTCATGTATCTGTGCGGCTTCAGCTTGAACAACCTCTCCTTGATGGCGCTCATCGTCGCCACCGGCTTCGTCGTCGACGATGCCATCGTCGTGCTCGAGAACGTTTCCCGTCACATCGAGGCGGGGATGTCGCCGATGAAGGCGTCGCTGCAGGGCGCCCGTGAGGTCGGCTTCACGGTGCTGTCGATGAGCGTGTCGCTGATTGCGGTCTTCATTCCCATCCTGCTGATGGGAGGCATCGTCGGCCGTTATTTTCGCGAGTTCGCGGTGACGCTGTCGGTTGCGGTCCTCATTTCGCTGGTGCTGTCGCTGACCATGACGCCGATGATGTGTTCACGTCTGCTGCGCCCGGAAAAGGAGCAGCGTCACGGTCGCTTTCACGCTTGGAGCGAGCGCGTGTTCGACACAATGCATCGCGGCTACGAGCGAAGCCTTACTTGGGCGCTCGACCACGGGCTGGTCACGACGGTGATTCTTCTCGCCGTCGTGTGCCTGAATGTCTATCTGTACATCGATATCCCCAAGGGATTTTTTCCCCAGCAGGATACCGGCCGCCTCGTTGGATTCATCCAGGCGGACCAGAGCATATCGTTTCAGGCGATGCAGCCGAAGCTGGCGAGCTTCGTCAACATCGTCCGTGCCGACAAGGCGGTCGAAAACGTGGTCGCATTCACCGGTGGCTCGCAACGAAATACCGGGAGGATGTTCGTCCAGCTGAAGCCGCTGGCCGAACGCAACGAATCGGCCGACAAGGTCATCGCGCGCCTGCGCATCAAGCTCGCCAACGAGCCCGGCGCCAACCTGTTTCTCAACCCGGTGCAGGACATTCGCGTCGGCGGAAGGCAGGCCAACGCGACCTATCAGTACACCTTGCAGGCGGACGATCTGGAGGAGTTGCGCACCTGGGAGCCGCGCATACGTCAGGCGATGAGCCAGCTGCCACAACTGGTCGACGTCAACACCGATCAGCAGGACAAAGGCCTGCAGATATCGCTGATCATCGATCGCGACGCCGCGGCGCGGCTTGGCGTCTCGCCGAGGCTGATCGACACTACGCTCAACGACGCGTTCGGTCAGCGGCAGGTTTCGACCATCTATTCCGCGCTGAACCAGTATCACGTGGTGATGGAGGCTGCGCCGGAATACTGGCAGTCCGCCTCCGCCCTCGATCACGTATACGTGAGCGCCTCCAAGGGAGCACAGGTTCCGCTCTCCGCATTCGCGCGTTACGCCCGCACCAACACTTCGCTCGGCGTGAATCACCAGTCGCAATTCGTGGCGTCCACCATCTCGTTCAATCTGCCGGGGGGCACCTCGCTCGGTCAGGCGACGCTGGCGGTGGAAAATGCGCTCGCACGAATCGGCGTTCCCGCATCCGTTCGCGGCAGCTTTCAGGGCACCGCGCGGGCGTTTCAGGATTCTCTCAACAGCCAACCGTGGCTCATTCTCGCCGCGCTGCTCACCGTCTATATCGTTCTGGGCGTGCTCTACGAAAGCTACGTGCATCCGATCACGATCCTGTCGACGCTTCCGTCGGCAGGCGTCGGCGCATTGCTTGCGCTGAAGCTGTTTCACACGGAGTTCAGCGTCATCGCTCTGATCGGTGTCATTCTTCTCATCGGAATCGTAAAGAAGAATGCGATCATGATGATCGACTTTGCGCTCGACGCCGAGCGCAACCATAACAAGAACTCGCGCGAGGCGATCTTCGAGGCCTGCCTCTTGCGCTTTCGCCCGATTATGATGACCACCATGGCAGCGCTGCTGGCCGCGGTGCCGCTTGCGGTCGGGACCGGGGATGGCGCGGAATTCCGTCAGCCTCTAGGCATCTCCATTGTGGGCGGGTTGATCGTCAGCCAGATGTTGACGCTGTACACGACACCCGTCGTCTACCTGTATCTCGACCGGTTCAGCCTGTGGACGCGCCGCATGCGTGAAAGCAGGGGCGCGATGCCGAACGCGGCGGCCGCGCCCGGGGACTAAACCGAATGAAAGGCGAACCTACCAAGCGGACAACCGCGAGGCGCCGAAGACGCGTGGCGTGGGCTGCCTGCGCGGCGTCGGCGCTGTTTGGGTGCTCGGTCGGTCCAAACTATGTCCGACCGACCGCGGAATCGCCTTCGGCATACAAGGAAGCGATACCGTGGAAGCCTGCCGAGCCGCGAGACCAGGAGCCGCGCGGCAATTGGTGGGAAGTTTTCAAGGACCCGAGACTCGATGCGCTGGTGGCGCCGGTCGAGGTCAGCAATCAGACCATCAAGGCTGCCGAAGCACGCGTGCGCGCGGCGCGGGCGTTGACCCAGCAGGCACGAGCCGCATTGTTTCCGCTGGTCAGCGCGAGCGCCAGCGCATCGCGAAGCAGCAGCCGCGGCGCGAGTGGCAGTAGCGTCAACACCACCGGCCAGGGCGGAGGCCCCCGCAACGACTACAACGTCGCGCTGAACGTGAGCTGGGAAGTCGACCTCTGGGGCCGCATCAGGCGAACGGTCGAAGCCAGCGAAGCCTCGGCGCAGGCCAGCGTCGCGGACCTTGAATCGGCGAAGCTGTCGGCGCAGGCACTGCTCGCCGAGGATTATTTTCTGCTGCGTGTTCAGGACGCGCAGATCCGCCTGCTCAACGACACCGTGGATGCTTATCAGCGGTCGCTGCAGTTAACGCGCAACCAGTATGCGGTCGGCGTTGCGGCGCGTGCCGATGTCGCCCAAGCCGAAACGCAACTCAAGTCTACCCAGGCCCAGGCGATCGACGCCGGGGTCCAGCGCGCGCAGCTCGAGCACGCGATCGCCGTTCTTCTCGGCAAGGCGCCCGCGGACTTTTCGGTCGCCGCCGAATCCGTGCCCACCGAGTTTCCGCCGATGCCGCCGGGACTGCCTTCCGAGTTGCTCGAGCGTCGTCCGGATATCGCCGCCGCAGAACGGCGCGCGGCGGCGGCCAACGCTCAGATCGGCGTCGCCGAAGCGGCGTTCTTCCCCTCGCTCACGCTGTCGGCGACCGGTGGCTTCCAGAGCTCGGTGCTGTCGCAATTGTTTTCGCTGCCCAGCCGTTACTGGTCGCTCGGTTCGGCGCTGGCGCAGACGATATTCGACGCCGGGCTGCGCCGCGCGCAAACGGCGCAGGCGATCGCGACCTATGACGAAAATGTCGCCAACTATCGGCAGACGGTGCTGAACGGATTCCAGGAGGTCGAAGACAATCTCGCAGCGCTGCGCATTCTGGAGCAGGAGGCCTCAGTTCAGGATGAAGCCGTCAAGTCCGCGCGCGAATCGCTGGCCATTACACTGAATCAGTACCGCGCCGGGACGGCCAATTATCTGGCGGTGGTCGTCGTGCAGGCCACCGCATTGGCCAACGAACGCACAGCGCTCGCGATCCAAAGCCGGCGCCTTTTCGCCAGCGTGGCGTTGATCAAGGCGCTGGGCGGCGGGTGGAACGCGGCAGCGCTGTGAGCAGCGAGCCAGGTCCCGTTCGCGAAGCGAATGGGGTGCGAGCGACCGCGAATCAGCGCTAACCACCGACACTCAGCCGTTTCGCCCGCGCATGGCGCGCAAGGAAGTGGTCTGTGAGCTATCCGTTGCCGATCGGGTCCGGCGATTCCGCCGCGAGCTGACCCAGTAGCGCGCTTACGAGGGTGGACTCGCGTTTGTAAAAGCCCTCGGTGTGAAAGGTTTCCTCGAGCGCAAACAACTCGTAATCGAGGTGATGACAGACCTCGTGTATTAACGTACGCAGGAAAGTCTTGAACGCGACCACTTGTTTCTTCTGCGCGGTTCGCATCCACAGCGTGATGCACGCCCGCGTACCCTCTTCTTCGGGCTCGTAGAGTCCATGCAACTCGCCGTAGTCGTCGGCCGGCCGCCGCAAGAGCACTTTCACCCGGACCGCGGGCACCTGGTAGCCCTTGACCAGCGCATCGACCAGATTCTGGCACCCGCTCTGCGCGCTGGCGCGGTGCTCATTGCGCAGCCCGTCGGCAATCGCCGCGATGGCGCCAGCGAGCGCAAGCCCCGGCGGAATGCCCAGCGTTTCGATGGCATCGCTCTTGCGGTAGATGCGCTGGCGGGCGGGCGAAAGCTTGTCGTAATAGGCGAAAGGCACGGTAATCGATCGAAGATTACTTCGAAGTCTAACCAAATGCACGGCGCCGGCAACACGGTGCGGTGCCATCGCGCTTGACGCGCGTCGCCGGCGGCACGCATATTGGCCGGATGCCCATCGTAATCCACCCGGCGTCGCTCGCCTTCGATGCGTCAGGCACGCCGTTCTCGGAAAAGTTCGGGGATGTGTATCACAGCGCCGAATCGGGGCCGGATCAGGCGCGACACGTTTTTCTTCACGGCAACGATCTGCCTCAGCGCTGGGCCGGCACACGCGCATTCACTATCGTCGAGACCGGCTTTGGCCTTGGACTCAATTTCATGGCGACCCGCGCCGCGTGGCAGTCGGATCCGGCGCGAAGCGAGCGCCTGCATTTCGTGTCCGTTGAGCGGCACCCCTTCATCCGCGAGGATCTCGCCGCGCTGCACGCGCGCTACCCCGAATTCAGCCCTCAGTCAGCCAAGATTTGCGCAGCGTGGCCGCCCGTGATCGCCGGTATGCATCGGCTGCATTGGTGCGACGGACGGATCACACTGACGCTCATATTCGCAGACATTATCGACGCGCTGCGCGACTTGCGTCTGGGCGCGGATGCATTCTATCTCGATGGCTTTGCGCCCGACCGCAATCCTGAAATGTGGTCACCGACGGTCATGAAGGCTCTTGCACGTCTTGCCCGACCCGGCGCGACGCTTGCCACCTATACCACCGCGCGTGTGGTGCGCGATGCGCTCGCGGCGGCCGGCTTCGCGGTCGAGAAAAGGATAGGCTATGGACGCAAGCGCGAGATGCTGACGGGGCGCTTTGCGCCCCGCTGGCCGATAAGGCATCCTGCTCCGGCCCGCGTCGAGTGGCCGGAACGCCATGCGCTCATCGTCGGCGCGGGACTCGCGGGAGCGGCGATCGCCGAGCGTCTCGCGTCGCGAGGTTGGCGCTTCGAAATCCTGGATCGCAATGGCGCTGCCGCCGGCGGCGCCTCGGGAATGTCCGCCGGTGTGATACAGCCTCACCTGTCGGGTGACGATTGCATTCTGTCGCGCTTCACGCGCGCTGGCTTCCTTTACGCGGATGCGCGCCGACGACCGCCCGATGTCGACGAGCCCGCCATGACCCGCCCGCCCTGCGGCGTGCTGCAGATCGCGGATGACGCGCGCCATGAAGCGCGGATGGCGGACGCTCTCGCAGCACTCGCCTATCCGGCCGAGTATGCGCAGCTTCTCTCCCGTGACGCGGCGAGCTCGTGCGCCGGCCGCCCGGTGAGAGCGGGAGGCTGGTGGATTCCGATGGGCAACTGGGCGCGACCGGCAGCGGTGGTGCGCGCGCAGCTTGCCGCCGCAACGCGCGCACAAACGCCGGTTCCGCGGACTAGATTTGATCGGGAAGTCGCGGCGTTGCGGCGTCTGGGTGAGCGCTGGCATGCGATCGATGCCTCCGGAGCCGAGATCGCGGCCGCTCCGGTGGTAGTCCTTGCCAATGCCTGCGATGCCGCGCGGCTGGTCGATCTCGCGCCCGCGCCGCTGCAGCGGGTAGCAGGCCAGCTTACGCTTTTCCCGGCGTCTTCGGCCGCCCCGCGCACCGTTGTTTGCGGACGAGGTTACGTGTTACCGGAGCGCGATGGCGAGGTCGTCACGGGCGCAAGCTACGATCTTGCCGACGACGCAATAGCCAACGACGCAATGGAACCGGATGACGCCCGCCACGCCGCCAACTTGCATCGCGCCGAGCGGCTTCTTCCCGGAATCACCGCGAAGGTAGACATGATGTCGTTGCGAGGCGAGGTTGGCATGCGCTGCGTTGCACGGGATCGCATGCCCATGGT
>DATNNK010000015.1:0-4814 GCA_035601875.1 Casimicrobiaceae bacterium
CGGCCCGACAGCTCGACAATGAAGTTAAGGCTCTTGTTGACGACCTGCGGAAAAGGATGCGCGGGGTCCAGTCCGATCGGCGTCAACAACGGCTTCACTTCGCGCCGGAAATAGTCGGTCACCCATTGGCGCTGCGCCTCATTGCGGTCCGCGTTGCGCAAGAGCCGGATCCCGGCGGCAGCCATCGCCGGGAGGATCTGCTCGTTGAGCGTGCGGTATTTGTCGGCGACCAGTTTTTGCGCCTCTTCGCTGATGCGGCTGAATATCGCGCGCATTTCGTGCAGCGTCATTCCGGGCGCGGGCGCCTTGGCGCGAAGCTGCTCGCGCAGGCCCGCGACGCGTATTTCGAAAAACTCGTCGAGATTGCTGCTGACGATGCAAAGAAAACGAAGACGCTCCAGCAAAGGAACGCCTGAATCTTGCGCAAGCGCCAGCACCCGTCGGTTGAAAGCCAGCTGGGAAAGCTCGCGGTTGATCAGCGGAGGGTCGCGTCCCTTCATGGGATCTTCGGGCGCAGTGGCAAGCGATACGGGTGCGACCAGCGGACCGGCAAGCTGATCATTGGGCCCGACGTTTGTGACAGCGATGTTACGAAGGCTGCTGGTCATGTCGTCAGCGTAACCCACAGACATACCCCGCGGCATTCGCGCTGCAGTTCGGCGAGATAGGCCCGATGCAGGTCCATCTCGTCGGCCGAAGGCATCACTACGCGCACCGCGGCAAGCGTTTCCGCGGCCAGCATGCCGTCGACGATCGCCATCGGGACCGCGATATCGATCGTCAGCGATTCCTGTCCGCGCGTCATCGCCAGATAGACCTCGGCCAGAAGCTGGGCATCGAGCATCGCGCCATGCAGGGTTCGATGGGCATTGGCGACGCCGAAGCGTTCGCACAGTGCGTCGAGGTTGTTCTTCTTGCCGGGAAAGTGTTCGCGCGCCAGCGCAAGCGTATCGATGACGTCGGCGGCAATGTCGGCGACGGACGGCAGATTTATCCGCTTCAGCTCTTCGTCGAGGAAAGCGATGTCGAACGGGGCGTTGTGGATGATCCACTCGGCGCCTCGCGCAAACTCGAGAAATTCGTTCACCACGTCGGCGAACTTCGCCTTGTCGCGCAGCATTTCCCAGGTGAGACCGTGGACATCGGTTGCGCCGGAGTCGATCTCCCGCTCGGGGTTGAGGTAAAAGTGAATATGGCGACCGGTGGGCCGGCGGTTGACGAATTCGACGCCGGCGACCTCGATGATCCGGTGGCCCTGCTTGGGGTCCAGCCCGGTCGTTTCGGTGTCTAGAACGATCTGCCGCATCTAGGGCCTGTTAAGTCTTGTAACGCTTGATCGTTGCCTGGATTTCCGCAATTGCTCGCTCGATTTCGTCGTCGGTCAGATCCCGCTGTGCCCCCTTGCGGTCAGTCAGGGTCAGCGTGCGATCGATCTCGGTCTGGAACTCGCCCAAGCTCATCGTCTCGGTGATGGTCGTAGTGGGCTCGTCGGTCAGTGTTTCCGGGCCCCAGCGCACCACAATCAGCGACAGGTTATCGCCGTCGGAGCCGCCGCGCGCCTCGGCTTCGCGCATCAGCGTGGGTGACGACTTGAGAATCGGGGTGCCGGTCAGGGCACGCCCCATCTCTTCTTGAGGATAGACGCCCCATAGACCATCGGTGCACATCACGATAAGGTCGCCGTTGCGCAGCGGGGTGCGTCGCGAGAGATCGATGACCGGATCGACAAGGCCGCCCAAGCAGCTGAAGATCTTGTTGCGATCGGGATGATCGGCGACCTCGTGTGCGCCGATAATGCCCTGATCGAGGAGATACTGGACCTTGGAGTGGTCCTTGGTACGGCCGATCAGTCCGCCCTGCCGGAAAAGATACAGGCGCGAATCGCCGACATGCGCCCAATACGCATAGTTGGACTGAACGATGCACGCCACGCAAGTCGTTCGCGGCGTCTCCAGCATCGAGAACTGGCTGGCATACGATCCCAGGGCCTGATGAGCGCGGACCATCGAATCCTGGAGGAACTTGAGCGGATTTTTGAGTGTCGGTTTCGATTCCTGCTGGAAGCGCTCGATGAACAGCCGGACCGCGATCTGCGCGGCGATTTCACCACCTGCATGGCCGCCCATGCCGTCAGCCACCACCAGCAGCAGCGTGTCGCGGCTGTAGGTATACGCGAGGCGGTCCTGGTTGACCTTGCGCTGACCCTTTCGGCTTTCCTGAAAGATCGTAAAGCGCACGCGCCACCTACGTCATTTCGCTGAAAAGCCGCTTCTTGATCGTGTCCAGGAACGTGAGCTTGCGCTTCCGCGGCGCGATGTCGCGAATGGCTTTTTGCAGCGCGAACACACTTTGCGGGCGTTCGAGCGGGTCGAGACGAAGGCACCAGTCGATCACCTCCAGCACGTTGTCGGAGTACGCGCCGGCCCAGATTTTCTTCGCCGAAACGAGATGATCTTCCGCCAGCCGCGCGTCGGCGGCTTGCGGCGCGAAAGCGGCGAGGCAGGCAAACATGCTCGCCCCAATGCCGTAGACGTCGGTCCACGGCCCCAGCCTCTCCGGATCGCGATATTGTTCCGGCGCCGCGAACCCCGGCGTATACATCGGCGCGAGCTTGGGGCGCGCCGATGTCAGCGTCTGCCGCGCGGCGCCGAAATCGAGCAGCACCGGCGTGCCGTCGGTGCGCAGGTACACGTTTGCCGGCTTGATGTCGAGGTGCAGCAGCTTGTGGGTGTGCACTTCGCGCAAGCCGTTCAACAGGTGCATGAAGACGTGCCGCACGAGCCGTTCCGACATCTGATCCTGACGAAGCTGGATCTGCTGCTGCAGCGTACGGCCGCGCTCATAGCGCATCACCATGTAGACGGTTTCGTTGGCGCGGAAGAAGTTGAGCACTCGCACCACGTTCGGATGGTTGATCTTGGCGAGCGCGCGGCCTTCCTCGAAAAAGCATTTCATTCCATATCGGAACGACGTCAGGTTCTCCGCCGAACTTGCGCGCACGATATCGCCTTCGGTGCGCAACACCAGCGACGCCGGCAGGTACTCCTTGATCGCCACCGGGGCGCCGGTGTCGTCGAATGCGCGATAGACGATCGAGAAGCCACCACGGCTGATCTGACGATCGACTCGGTAGTTGAGCAACTGGTAACCGGTGGGAAGTGCCTGATTGGTGACGCCCATGGGCCGGCGGCGAAAGCCGCTTTAGACTTGCGTGTGAAATGGATAAGCTCTACATTCTCGGCAACCCCGGCGATAAAGTAAAGATTTCATTGGTCGGACGTGGACAACGCGTGCGCTGGGGTCAGACGATTTCAACGCCGGAAGCGACCACCCCATGATATTGAGCATGACCGGCTTCGCGGCGGTCGCCGCCGAGCTGCCCGGCTGTTCGCTGACCGTCGAGTTGCGCTCGGTCAACCATCGCTATCTCGATCTCCAGATCCGCCTGCCTGATGAGCTGCGTTCAATCGAATCGGCGGTTCGAGATGTCCTTACCCTCCAATTGAAACGCGGCAAGGTCGACTGCAGGGTCGCGTTGAATCGTTCCGCGCCCGGCACGACCGAGCTAGCTGTCAACGTAGAACGGGTAATCCAACTACGTGACGCGGCAGACGAAGTGCTGCGTCACGCGCCGGAGAGTATTCCACTGTCGATCGTCGAAGTCTTGCGATGGCCAGGTGTGCTCACTGAGCCGTCTCTGGGCGCCGAAGCGCTTACCGAAAAGGCACTGGCATTGGTCAGGCAGGCCCTCGGCGATCTTGCGGCGTCGCGATCGCGCGAGGGTGTGCAGCTGAAGCTCGCGCTCGAGGAGCGCTGTCATGGCATCGAGTTGCAGCTCGAACGCGTGGCGCCACGGGTATCGGTCATTCATGAAGCTTATGTCGAGAAGCTTGGTGCGCGGCTCAAGGAAGCGGGGCTCGATCCGGATAACGACCGCCTGAAGCAGGAGCTTGCGCTATTCGCGACCAAGATCGACATCGCCGAGGAAGTGTCGCGCCTCGCAACCCACGTCGCCGAAGTGAGGCGCGTATTGGCCCATGGCGGCAGCAGCGGCAAGCGCCTCGACTTTCTGATGCAGGAGCTCAACCGCGAAGCCAATACGCTCGGCTCCAAGTCCGTCGACGCCGAACTGTCTCAGGCGGCGCTCGAGATCAAGGTGCTGATCGAACAAATGCGCGAGCAGGTACAGAACATAGAATGAGGGGTCGCGTGAGCTGGTCGCGCATGAGCGTTCCGGAAGGCAATCTTTTCGTGATCGCCGCGCCTTCGGGCGGCGGCAAGACCAGCCTGACGCGCGCGTTGCTTGAGCGCGAACCGGGCATTCGCCTGTCGGTGTCCTACACGACGCGACCACCGCGGCCGGGCGAAAAGGACGGCGTCGATTACCACTTCGTCGCGGCTGATCGCTTTGCCGTGCTCAAGGACGGCAACCAATTCCTGGAGCACGCGCAGGTGCACGGCAATTGGTACGCGACCTCGGCGACGTGGCTCAAGTCGCAGGTAAGCGCCGGCCAAGACGTGTTGCTGGAGATCGATTGGCAAGGCGCAGCGCAGGTGCGGGTACTGATCCCCGAATCGGTGCACATCTTCATCCTTCCGCCGTCGCTCGAATCGCTGGCAGAAAGACTGGTGCGCCGGGGGCAGGACGACGCGGCGACCATCGCGCGCCGGCTCGATGCAGCGCGAGAGGAAATTCGCCATTGTGTGGAGTTCAACTATGTTATTATTAATCAGGAGTTTGCCTCTGCTGTCGACGATTTGACCGCGGTTGTACGAGCGACCCGCCTGCGCACCGCACAGCAACTTGTACGGTA
>DATNNK010000016.1:0-2742 GCA_035601875.1 Casimicrobiaceae bacterium
AGCGAGCGAATGAATCGGAGACAGGCATGTCGTGCCGCGGCAGATCCAAGCAGTCGCGGATCCTTGGCCTGCACCCTGCTCGTGCGGCTTGGAAAGCGTTCCAGGCAATGACGCCTGGGCCGGCAGATCGAGCGTTTGCACCGCCGGCCGATAGCCGCGTTCCACCGCGCGTTGCCACGCCGCGCAAGTGGCGGCGTCGCCGCGAAGCAATACGGTCGTCGGCGGCGTCGCGCATCCATCGAGTGCGATCAGCAGCGAGGCGAAGCCGGTCGGCTCGTGGCCAAGCTCGCGGGCAAAGGCTCGCACCGTCCGCTCCGCGGCGTCGAGATAACGGGGCTCCGATAGCCAGTGACCCAGCGTCGTCAGCGCCTGTGCCGCGATACCGTTGCCCGCGGGCGTCGCATTGTCGTAGCCGGGCTTGGGGCGATGTATGAGCGCTTCGTGATCGTGGCTGGTGAAGAAAAATCCGCCGCCGGCCGGATCCTCGAATCGCGCGAGCAACGAGTCCGCAAGCTCGGTCGCCCAATCGAGATCGCGTCGCTGGAACGAGGCCTGCATCAGCTCGATCAGCGCCGCCAGCATGAACGCGTGATCGTCCACATAGGCGTTCAGGTGCGCTCGCCCGTCCTTGTAGGTCGCCAGGAGCTTGCCGTCGCGCCACATCGTGGCGCGGATGAAATCGGCGGCCTCCCGCGCCGCGGCAAGCCATGCCGGCTGGTCGAAAATGCGCGCGGCTCGGGCAAGCGCCGCGATCATCAGCGCATTCCACGAGGTGAGTAGCTTCTCGTCGCGGCCGGGGCGAACGCGAAGAGCCCGCGCCGCGAGCAGCTTGGCGCGGGCGCTGTCGATGCGAGCCTCAACGTCGGGCAGCGCTAGTGACAGCGTTCGGGCAACGTCGGCGAGGGGGGCGACCACGCGCAGGTGCCAGGTTTCATGCTCGAAATTCGGCGGGTCGCCGAGACCCCAATGCGCGGCCGCGACGATGTATTCATCAGCATCGAGCAACGCGCGCACCTCATCCGGCGTCCAGACATAAAACTTTCCCTCCTCGTGCTCACTGTCGGCGTCCAGGCTCGAATAAAAGCCTTTTTCCGGTGACCGCATCTCCTCGAGGAGCCAGCTGACGATGCCCTTCGCCGTGCGGGCGAAGCTTTCTGCCCCCGTTGCCCGCCACGCGTCGGCGTAGAGCGCGAGCAGCAACGCGTTGTCGTAGAGCATTTTTTCGAAATGCGGGATGGTCCACTCGGCATCGACGCTGTAGCGGCAGAAGCCACCAGCCAACTGATCGCAGATCCCGCCATCGGCCATGCGTGAAAGCGACACTTCAACAATCTCGCGCGAGCGCGGATCGTTTTGCAGCGCGTAGTGGCGCAGACAAAGGTCGAGCTCGGTTGCATGAGGAAATTTCGGCGCGGCGCCAAAGCCGCCATGCACAGGGTCGAACGAGCTCGACAGCGCCGAGACCGCAAGTTTTGTGGCGTTCGCCGGCAAGGCTTCCGCTGCGTCCGGCGGCTCGGGATTGGTCATTCGAAGCGCAGAGAGCAGCCGCGCATTCTGTTCCGCGATGGCGCTCCCTTGCTCGCGATACGCGGCGGCAATCCGCGGCAGGAGATCCGCAAAGCCGATTAGCCCATAGCGAGACGTCTTCGGAAAATAGGTTCCACCAAAGAACGGCTCCTGCTGCGGCGTTAGGAACATCGTCAGCGGCCAGCCGCCGCTTCTCCGGGTCAGCATCGCGTGCGCAGACTGGTAGATCTGGTCGAGGTCGGGCCGCTCCTCGCGATCGACCTTGACGTTGACGAACAGGCCATTCATCAAATCGGCGACCCCCTGGTCCTCGAATGACTCGTGGGCCATGACGTGGCACCAGTGGCACGCTGAGTAGCCGATCGACAGTAGTATCGGCCGATTTTCGCGCTTGGCGCGCGCCAGGGCTTCATCACCCCAGGGGTACCAGTCGACCGGATTGGCCGCGTGCTGTCGCAGATACGGGCTCGTCTCGCCCGCAAGTCGATTCATGCAACAGGCAAGTTTTAACGCGCCGCTTCCTCGAACGCCGCGCGTTCGAAGTCGGCGCCACGCTGGATGAGCCGCGTCAGCCGAAGCCTGCGCTCGGGGCCGGAGGCGATCGATCGCAGCACGCGGCCGGCACTAAACGTGCGCGGGGGCATGATGATGCATGCTTTTTCGTCCGGGGTTGCGGACAGCGTAAGCGCAGGCGCCGGCGGCTCCTCGACCAGCATCGTCGTCAATGCCCGAACGGCAATCGCGGTGGCCGAACCCGGCCAAAGCTTCAACGAGACCGTCAGCTCGCCATCATTATCGAGCGCAACACGGGTGATGTAACCGCAACGAAAACGATCGTCGCCGCGCAGCACGACCAGCTGGTCGAGGTGCCAGCGGTGAGGGCCGGTTCCGACGCGGCGCAAGGTTCCAGCCGTCCAGTCGTAGTGGCCCTGCCACGATTCCCACGCCCAGATCTTCTCGGCCTCTTCCTTGTTGCGATCGTAATCCGTCAGGGCGGCAAGCGTGGCGAGATGCTGCGTGCCTTGGTAGGAGAGCCGACCCAGCAGATCCGCGCTGTTGAAGGTGCGTCCGCCCACGCGGAAATACGCCGCTCCCACACCGCCCGCGCAAAGCTCGACAGTGGCAGGCGCGTCACCGCCGGTGCGTCGTGCAGGCAGCGCGTACCAACGCGAATCGAGATAGGTCAAAAGCACAGTGCACGCTTCGACGGCAGCA
>DATNNK010000017.1:0-10423 GCA_035601875.1 Casimicrobiaceae bacterium
GGTGGGGGTCCGTACGGCCGTCGGGCGCTTGAGCTCTTAACGCATTCGCGTTTTTCAGAAGTTCAACGCTTGACCGTAATGCATCAAGATACTGCTGGAGGTCAGCATCCTTCGGTTTGCCTGCTATAGCGAGCTCCGCGATAAGTCGTAGTGTCGCCTTGACGATCAGTAGAGCGTTCTCGCACCGGAAATAGGCAAATCGCCACTCGACGCCGACGCCGAGCTCAGGATGCAAAATCTGAGCGTCCGTCTTGGCGGAAGGATCGACGGCCAAATCGCGGAACCTGAATATTTCTGCCAGAGCCTGACCCAAGCTGCTCACATTCTTTGGCTCTAACGAGAACGCCCTGCCGAGGACCTCCGAGATCTGAAGGTGACGCGGAGTGCGCTTGTCTCGCCATTCATCGATGAGTGATTGGGGCAGATGGACTCTGGTCTGCACCACAGCGTACAAGGCGTCGACCGCAATACTGGAAGCCATTATCGCCTGTATGGACGCCCCAAACTCCCACTCCAACGCCCCTGTTTTCGAGTGTTCATCCGCATCCTTCCATGTCTCGATCCGTGCGCCTTGTGCAACTTGCGCATCCGAGAGATGGCGAATGGCAAGCTCTAACCAAGTAGGACAGACGTCGAAGTGAACATGACAAGTTGGAACGCTCGCTGGCTCGGCATCCTGGCCGATCGCCACGAGCAAAACACCGGCAGGGGTATCGACCGTCACTGCCCGGGAACTGGAAACGCGGCTCATATTGTCACCTCTCGCCGGTGAAGCCGACGAACCCGAGATTGTACTTCTAGTCTGGTTCGCCGGAACACCGAAGAAGAGCCCTAGAGCGGAAACGGTGTGGACCGACGTGGACGGCCCGAGACTGTGTTAAAGATTACAGAACATCAAGTCGAACTCGACGTCGCCGTCGTAGACCGTTCCCCGATCCATGCCTGCGATGCCAAGGAACCGGATATTCAAGGCGTACTTGTTGGCGCTGATTTCGGGCACGCACGACAGGTCGTCGGTGAGGGACAATCGCAGCAATTGGGCGACCTTGGCGGTGGTGAGCATAAGCTGGAACACGCCGTGAATGGCAATGTGCCTTCCCGTCTTGCCGTTTTCGCGCAGTATGCGCAGCACGATCGACAAGCCTTCATGAATCGGAAGCAGCGGCGCCAGCCACGCTTCCAGATCGCGCTGCCGCGCGACCGGATCGAGGTGCAGCCAGTAGTGAAACGCCGGCAGATCGAATTCCGACACGCCCCCCGGCAGGGCCGTGCGCTGCTTGATCGCCATCAGCCACTCGTTGTCGCGAAGGTGTGCCCCGACTTTGCCGCTCTGCGCCAGAAGCCGTTCACTGACGTCGTCGACTTCGGCGAGTAGCGAATCGAGCGCCTCGTGCTCGATCGCGGGATTGTCCCTGAGCGGGGCGAGCAGCTGGCGCTGTCGTTCGAGCTCCTGCAGGATGTCGGTCTTGAGATCCGCCCTCGACGACACGTCGGCGATCTCGAACAGCGCGAGCAGCGCGGCATGGTGATCGGCCGGCGCCGTCGCCGCATTGAAGAAAAGAGCGCGGCGATAAAGATCCTCGAGCCGCATCATGGTTCGTATGCGCTCGTTCAGCGGGTGTTCGTAGCGGATCACGTCAGGCCGGCGCCAAGAGACTGCGACATTCTGCTCCAAGCGCCGCAATGTCCCTGAGATTTTGAGGGCCACATCGCCGGTTAGATTGCGCGGCGACGATCCGACGCGAGCTGTTTGTACCGCCGATCGAGCTCGGCGACTTGAGGCGCGATCGCATCGGCCGAGCCGCTATTGTCGAGAACGTCGTCCGCGTCCCGCAGCCGGGTAAGGCGATCGAGCTGGGTCGCCATGATGGCACGAACCTCCGCAGGCGCGAGCCCGCTGCGGGCGACGACTCGACGAACCTGCTCGTCCTCGGAGCAATCGACCACCAGGACCCTGTCCATCTCCTTGGCGAGGCCGCCGCGCTCGAGTAGCAAAGGCACGACCACCACACCGTAGATGCCGCGCCATGCGGCCATCTCCCGATAGAGCTCGCGCCTGATCAGCGGATGCACGGCGGCCTCGAGCCGCGCTCGCGCTTGCGGATCGGCAAAAGCGCGGCGGCGAAGCTCCGCCCGGTCCAGTTCGCCGGACGACAACAGCACCCCGGCGTCGAATGCGGCGGCAATCGCGGCGTGTCCGGCCTGTCCCGGCATCGAAAGGCGATGCGAAATCACATCAGCATCCGCGACCTCGATGCCCAGTGCGCTGAAGGCCTTGGCGACTTCCGTTTTGCCGCTGCCGATGCCGCCCGTCATGCCGACGACGTAGGCCATGCCTTTAGCCGGGAAGATAAAGCGCGACCAAGGGCTTGCCGAAAAAGAGCGCAATCGCGCCGGCGATCGCGAGATAGGGGCCGAACGCCAGCGGGATCTGGTGGTCGCGTCCTTTGAACGCGACCAGGCTAATGCCAATCGCTGCACCGACGACCGAAGACAATAGAACGATCAACGGTAGCATCTGCCAGCCGAGCCACGCACCGAGCGCGGCGAGCAATTTGAAGTCGCCATAGCCCATGCCTTCCTTGCCCCGAATCAACTTGAACGCCCAGTAAATCAACCACAGCAGGAGGTAACCCGCGATGGCTCCGATCACTGCATCGCGAAGTGTCACCGAGGGGACCGCTCCGACAAGGTTCGCAAACAGTCCCGCCCAGAGCAGCGGCAGCGTAAGGTTATCGGGAAGGAGCTGCGTATCGAAATCGATGAACGTCAACGCCACCAGCATCCATAGGAACACGCTTGCCGCAATAGCGGCCGGCGTCGCCCCGAAACGCAGGATTGCCGCGACCGTCAACGCGGCGGTGATCAATTCCACGATCGGATAGCGCGCCGAGATCGGCGCTTTGCAGGCGAGGCAATGACCGCGCAGAAACAGGTAGCTCAAGACGGGGATGTTCTCGAGAGCGCCGATCCGATGGCCGCAGGCGGGGCACTGCGATCGCGGGACGAGAAGATTGTAGCGCGCTGCCGGTTGCGCGGTCTCGCCTGAAAGCTCGGCGCACTGGGTCCGCCATCCCTGTTCCAGCATCCGGGGAAGGCGGTGGATGACGACGTTCAGGAAGCTGCCGATGCAAAGACCGACGACAGCGACGAGGACAAGCAAGGTCATGAACTCGGCAGGCACGGCTTATCGGACCGGAGAGATCTCAGCCAGGCGAACCTGCGACGGCCGGCGCAAACACGCTGGACGAGGTGCTTCGCCGCGCACCGTGGACACGCGTGTCGGTGGTGCGGGCGGCAATGTCGAAACGGACGCGGCTCCGCGATGCTGGCACGGCGCCACGTCCGGTTCTTCGCAAGATTTCAGACGACTGCGCCGAGCTTGAAGATCGGCAGGTACATCGCGACCACCAGGCCCCCGATCACCACGCCCAGAAAGACAATAATGATAGGCTCGAGCAAGCTCGAAAGTGCTGCCACTGCATCGTCGACTTCGCGCTCGAAAAAGTCGGCTACCTTGGACAGCATGCCGTCGAGCGAACCCGATTCCTCACCGATCTGCGTCATCTGCAGCACCATGCTCGGGAACAGGCCGGTGTTATGCATGGAATTGGTCAGGCTCGTTCCGGTGCTGACTTCGGTCTGGATCTGCCGCGTGCCGGCGACGTAGACGGCATTTCCCGACGCGCCCGCGACCGCATCGAGCGACTCGACCAGCGGCACACCCGCGGCGAACATCGTTGCCAGCGTTCGGGTCCAGCGGGCGATGGTCGCTTTTTCGAGAATTGGACCGATGACCGGAAGCTTCAGCGAAATGCGATCGACCGCATAGCGGAATGTTTGCGAGCGGCGGAGCATGAAGAAGAAGCCGAAGATGGCCCCGCCGACGATTGCGGCGATCGCCCACCAGTAAGAGACGAAAAAGTCTGAAATCGCCATCACGATCAGCGTGGGCGCCGGCAGGTTGGCGCCGAAGCTCGTAAAAACCTGCTTGAAGGCCGGAATGACCCAGATCATGATGACCCAGATCACCACGATCGCCACCACAACAACCGAGATCGGGTAGAACAGCGCGGACTTGATCTTGCTTTTGATAGCGAGGATCTTTTCCTTGTAGGTCGCCAGCCGCTCCAGAATGCCATCGAGCATGCCGGCCGTTTCTCCGGCGTTGACCAGGTTGCAGTAAAGCGAGTCGAATTGCGCTGGATGCTCCCGGAATGCCTGCGACAGGCTCGAGCCGGCTTCGACCCGGCCCTTGATATCCATCATCAATCGCGCGAAACGCGCATTGCTGTGCCCGCGGGCGACGATTTCGAACGCCTGCAGCAAGGGCACGCCCGCCTTGAGCATGGTTGCGAGCTGGCGGGTGAAGAAAGTAATGTCCTTTTCACTGACGCGCCGACCGCCGCGGAACGTCTGCTTCCGCAGCTTGACGATGCGGATTCCCTGCCGTCGCAAATTGCTGGTAACGACCGTCTCCGAGGCAGCCTTCATTTCTCCCCGGACATTGCGATTGCTGCGGTCGAAGCCCTCCCAGAGATAGGTGAATTCCTTGACCACTCTTCCCTGAGGTGCTCTTGCCCTGCGCTGTGCCGTTGCGATAGCCATGGTGATTCCCGTCGCGATTACTCGTTGGTAACGGCCTCGATTTCCTCGAGGGACGTCAAACCCTGTTTGACCTTCAGCAGTCCCGACTGGCGAAGACTGCGCATACCTTCCTTCTTAGCCTGCTCGGCGATGTCGAGAACGCTGCCGTTGCGCATGATGACCTGCCGCATATCGTCGGTGATCGGCATCACTTCGTAGATCCCCATCCGCCCTTTATACCCGGTGCCCAGACAATGGTCGCAGCCGACCGGACCATACGCCTGCCAGGAGCCGTCGATGTCCAGCTCGGAAAATCCGGCCTGGAGCAGCGATTCAGGCGGGATGTCTTCCGGTTGCTTGCATTGGGTGCACAGTTTCCGCGTCAGTCGCTGCGCGACAATGAGGATCACGCTCGAGGCGATGTTGAACGCCGGCACGCCCATATTGGCGAGGCGCATCAAGGTTGCCGCCGAGTCATTGGTGTGCAGGGTCGAGAGCACGAGGTGGCCGGTTTGCGCGGCCTTGATCGCAATGTCTGCCGTTTCCAGATCGCGGATTTCGCCCACCATGATGACGTCCGGATCCTGGCGGAGAAATGCGCGCAGGGCGTTGGCGAAGTTCAGTCCCGCCTTCTCGTTCACGTTGACCTGGTTGACGCCCGGGAGCTGAATTTCCGCAGGGTCCTCGGCCGTGGAGATATTGATACCCGGCTGATTCAGGATGTTGAGACAGGTGTAAAGCGACACGGTCTTGCCGCTGCCGGTAGGGCCGGTGACCAGAATCATTCCATACGGACGACCGATGGCGTCAAGCAGCATCTTTTGCTGATCGGGCTCGTAACCGAGCGCTTCGATGCCGAGCTTGACCCCCGCCGCATCGAGAATACGGAGGACGATTTTTTCGCCGTAAAGCGTCGGCAGGGTGCTGACGCGAAAATCGATCGATCGAGTCTTGTTCAACACGAGCTTCATGCGCCCGTCTTGCGGCACGCGCTTTTCGGAAATGTCGAGCTTAGAGATCACCTTGATGCGTGACGCCATCTTGTCCTTGATCACCAGCGGCGGCTGGGCCACTTCCTTGAGCACGCCATCCAGCCGATAGCGGATCCGATAGTATTTTTCGTAAGGCTCGAAATGGATGTCGGAGACGCCGGCCGCGATGGCGTCGAGAAGAATCTTCTGTATGTATTTGACGACCGGCGCATCGTCAACGTCGGGATTATTGCCGTCTTCATCGGTCTTGCTCGGGCCGCCCGCTTCCAGAAGTTCCACTTCGAGATCGTCGGCGCTGACCAAGTCCTTCAAGGTTTGGCCGAGCGTTTCGATGACCTTGGCGATGGCAGTGCCGAGCTTGTCGTCCTCGACGACGACGGGATCGATCACCAGGTTGGTCTTGAACCTGACCTCGTCCAGCGCTTGCATATTCGCCGGATCAGACACTGCAACGAAAAGCCGGTTGCCGCGCTTATGCAGCGGCAGGACGCGTCGCGTTACCGCTATTCTGGCGTCGACAAAGTCCTTGTTGATCTGATCGAGATCGTATCCGGCCAGATCGAACAGCGGCGCACGGAATGCGCGCGACGCAAAGACGGCGACCTGCGCAGCATTCATCCGCTTGGAAAGCAGCAGCTGCTCGACGAAACCGATGCTCGCGGTCTGGGCCTGTCCCTGAAACGTCTCAGCGTCGTATTCGGACAATAGGCCGTGCTGCACCATCGCCCGTGCCAGACCGCTGATGCTCGAAACTGCCGCCTTGGTAGCCATTGTTCAGTGCCTCGCGCCGAACCTCCGAAGAGGCGTCGCGTGCATATTCCAGACGCATAAAAGTTAACTTATCGATGATGCCTGCTCGCCCGTGGTTTGTAAAGGCGGCAAAGGGCTGCGGCCCACGGGCGGCGCCAGTTTGACGACCCTCACCGCGTGGTCCTGGACCTGGAGCACTTCGACCGTCTGTCCGGCCAGGCGGAAGCTCACTCCGGCATCGGGAATATCGCCAAGATGCTCCACGATCAAGCCGCTGAGGGTTTTCGGGCCTTCCAGCGGAAAAGAGGTACCCAGCTTGCGATTGAGAACGCGCAGCGGAGCCATTCCGTCTACTACAACACTGCCGTCGGGCTCGCGCTGAAAGATTTCCGCCCCGCCGGGAGCCTGGGTCGTGAATTCTCCGACGATTTCCTCCAGGATATCCTCCAGGGAAACCAATCCAAGCAATTCGCCATATTCATCGACGACCAGGCCAAGACGCTGTCGATCGGCCTGAAACTGCTGCAGCTGCGCCAGCAGTGGCGTCCCGGCGGGAATGAAATACGCGGGCCGAAGAATGGTGCGCAAATGCTCGGCATCGATTTCCCCCGCCTGCTGCAGCCGGAGGACCTGCTTCAGATGCAGGACGCCGATGATGTTGTCCAACGCGTGTTCGAAAACCGGCACCCGCGTGTGATAGCTCGTCGCCAATTGCTGCGCGAGCAGAGCCGGTTTCTCCGAAAGATCGAGTGCTTCGATGTGGTTGCGCGGGGTCATCACATCGTCGACGGTGACCGAATCAAGATCGAGGAGATTGGCAAGCATGGCGCGATGTTTGCCCCGAAAATAGTGACCTTCGAGCACCAGGCTGCGCACCTCTTCCTGCGATAGCGTCGCCTCCGGTTCGAGTCCGGGCTGGAGCCGCAGCAGCTTGAGCAAGCCCTGCACGAAAAGATTGACGAACCAGACGACCGGCGTTGCCGCTTTGAGCATCGGTGCCAGGATGAAGCTCACCAGCGGCGCGAGTCGGTCGGCGTGGGCCGCGCCGACGACCTTCGGTGCGATTTCCGAGAACACAAGCAGCGCGAACGAGATCGCGACCGCTCCAATCGCCAGCGGTACCTCGCCTTCGCCGTACAACCGCTTGGTGATCACCGCGGTAAGCGTTGCCGCGCCAGCGGCAACCAGTGTATTTCCAAGCAGGATCACACCGAGGAGCTTGTCGGTGCGGGCGAGGAGGTCAAGGGCGAGCTTCGCGCCTCGTGCGCCGCGCTGCGCGCGCAGCCGCAGCCGGTAGCGGTTGACGGCCATCATCGCGGTCTCGGCGATCGAGAAGAAGCCCGAGACGACGAGCATCACGATCACCCAGAGCACCAGCGTGGAAACCGAAATGTCGCTCAAATCAGGGGGCGCGAGAGAGGATGCGGCCCGAGTATTTGGCCGCGTTGCGACGCTGTCAAGGAACCGGTGCTTTCAGCGCGCTAGCGCCGAAGTATCACTTCGAGCACGAATTTGCTGCCGATATAAGCAAGCAGAAGCAGCGCGCTGCCGAACAGGATCCAATTGAGCGCGGTACGGCCGCGCCAACCGAATCGGTGCCGCCCGACGAGAAGGGCGCCGAACGCAACCCAGGCGAGCACCGAGAATACCGTCTTGTAATTCAGGGTCAGGGGTTTGCCGAACAGCTGCTCGGAAAAGAAAATACCGGTCGCCAGGGTCAGCGTCAGCAAGGCGAATCCGGCACCCACGATGCGAAACAGAAATTGCTCCATCGTCAAAAGCGGGGGCAGCTCTCCCGCGTTCGGCTCCGGCAGGCCCCGATGAAGTCGCTTTTGCAGGCCCATCAACATCAGCGCCTGCATGGTTGCGACGATCAAAAGGGCATACGCGATGAGGGCGACGGCGATATGCAGCGCGGCCCAAGGCTCCTCGGTGAAGGAGAATCGATGCGGATTCGCGAACAGGAGAGGAAGCCACGACGCCAGCGCGGCCACCGGTAGCGCGACGACGACAACGCCGGGTAGCGAACGGGTGAGCGATCCGAGCCAGGCAAACAACGCGGTCATGCCGGCCACTGCCGACAGCACATTGGCGAGGCTCAAGTCCAGTCCGGCGACGGTGACGATCGCGCTCGAGACCAGGAATGCGTGCCCGATCAGCGCGCAAGCGGTCAGCCACGAAGCGATCGCAATGCGGCGATGAAGCTCCGTTGTCGCCGGCTGAACCAGACGCTCCCATTCGAGCCACGCCGACCCAAGATATGCGGCGGATACCGGCAGGTAGAGTAAAATCATGCGCAAAGTGCCCCGCGGCTGATTGAGTTTACACCAGCGCACTCATGTCGCTACCGCGTGCCGATTTCACTCCCTTATGCTTGACAATCTGACCGCACGGCTCGGCCGGGTCATGAAGCAACTGCGCGGCGAAGCGCGGTTGACCGACGCCAATATCCAGGACGCGTTGCGCGAAGTGCGCATGGCGCTGCTCGAGGCCGATGTAGCGCTGCCCGTGGTCAGGGATTTCATTGCCGCGGTGCGCGACAAGGCCATTGGCCAGGAGGTGGTCAGCTCGCTCACGCCTGGCCAGGCGCTGGTCGGCGTCGTCCAGCGCGAGCTCGCCACGCTCATGGGCGGCAGCGCGACGCCGCTCAATCTCGCGGTGGCCCCGCCGGCAGTGATCCTGTTGGCGGGATTGCAGGGTGCCGGCAAGACCACGACCGCGGGCAAGCTGGCTCGACTGCTCCGTGCCGACATGCGCAAGAAAGTGCTGCTGGTGAGCTGCGACGTTTATCGGCCGGCCGCGATCGAACAGCTCAGGACGCTCGCGGCCCAGGTCGGGGTCGATTTCTTTCCGTCTTCGGCGAGCGATGCGCCGGTCGCGATTGCGCACGCGGCGCTCGATTGGGCTCGCCGCCATTATCACGACGTGGTCGTGGTCGACACGGCGGGCCGGCTGGCGATCGATGACGCGATGATGCAGGAAATTGCGGCGCTGCATGCCGCCGTGTCGCCCGTGGAAACACTTTTTGTCGTCGATGCGATGCAGGGTCAGGACGCGGTGAATACCGCGAAAGCATTTCGCGAAACTCTGCCGCTCACCGGCATCGTCTTGACCAAGCTCGACGGCGACGCGCGCGGCGGCGCGGCACTTTCCGTGCGCCAGGTCACCGGTGCGCCGATCAAGTTTGTCGGTGTCGGCGAGAAGCTTTCCGGGCTGGAAGTCTTTCATCCCGACCGGATGGCGTCGCGCATCCTCGGCATGGGCGATGTTCTGACCCTGATCGAGGATGCTCACCGACAGATCGACGAGCAGGCCGCGCGCAGCTTGGCAAAGAAGGTGAAATCCGGCAAAGGTTTCGACCTCGAGGATTTCAAGGCGCAGATCGACCAAATGCGAAAGATGGGCGGGATGGAAAGCCTTGTCGACAAGCTGCCTGGCGACCTCGCCCGCGCGGCGCAGGGCAGCCAGGTCGACGAGCGCGCCATTCGCAGGCTGGTAGGAATCATCGATTCCATGACGCCCGGCGAGCGGGCCAAGCCGGAACTGCTCAAGGCTACGCGCAAACGACGCATGGCCGCCGGCGCCGGCGTGTCGGTGCAGGAAGTCAACCGCCTTCTGGCCCAATTCGAGCAGACGCAGAAGATGGTGAAGATGGTCGCCAAGGGGGGCATGCAAAAAATGTTGCGCGGGCTTAAGGGCGGGTTCCCGGGCCTTCGCTAGGCAGGCCTCGACTGCCGATCGCGGGTTTCGATTGTCCGTGGCGGCTTTTTCGTCGTATAATCAAAGTCTTTTTCTGTTCAGGCGGAATTCGCGATGGTTGTCATCAGACTGGCTCGGGGCGGCGCCAAAAAGCGGCCTTTTTTCAACGTCGTCGTGGCCGATTCGCGCAACCGACGCGACGGGCGCTTCATCGAGCGCGTCGGCTTCTACAACCCGATTGCAGGAGACGGCGAAGAGGGACTGAGGCTTTCGCTCGATCGAATCGATCATTGGAAGCATCGCGGCGCGATGCTCTCGGACACAGTCGCGGGCTTGGTGAAGAAGGCCGCCCTCGCGAAGGCGGTCACCGCACCCGTGGCGAGCGCTGAATAAGG
>DATNNK010000018.1:0-3370 GCA_035601875.1 Casimicrobiaceae bacterium
TTGGGCGTGCAGACTGTCGCCATCGCCGAGCAAACCTTTCGAGGAGTATGTATGGCAAGTTTTGATCGGGAAGATTCACGGCCAGATACGGCCGCATCCGCGCGGAAAACCCCGGCTCGGCGCGCATCGAAGGGCAAGGCAGCCGCGGCCTTGCTGCTAATGGACGCAGCGTCCACCGCGTTGCAGGACGAAGAGCGCCAGCGCCAGATGCGCGCACTGATCCAGTTGGGCAAGGAACGAGGCTTCCTGACCCACGCGGAAATCAACGATCACCTGCCCGAGAACTTCGCGCAAACCGCCGCCATCGAAACCATCGTCAGCACGTTCAGCGACATGGGCGTGGCGGTCTACGAGCAGGCCCCTGACGCGGAGACGCTGCTTCTGAACGACACCGCGCCGGCTGCCGTACCGGACGACCAGGCCGACGAGGAAGCGGAAGTCGCGCTCTCGACGGTGGATTCCGAGTTCGGCCGCACGACCGATCCGGTACGCATGTACATGCGTGAAATGGGTGGAACCGAACTGCTGACTCGCGCGGGTGAGGTCGAGATTGCGAAACGCATCGAAGACGGCCTTCACGAGATGATTCAGGCGGTTGCGGCCTGCCCGGCGACTATCTCCACGATCCTCGCGAGTGCGAATCGGGTCGCGGCTGGAGAACTACGCATCGACGAACTGGTCGACGGCCTCAACGAAGACACCGCAGGGGACGAGTTGTCGGCGTCGGACTTCGCGGGTTCACAGGACATCGACACGGACACCGCCGACGGCGACGACGCGGGCGCCGATGACGACAGCGATCTCGAGGCGGCGGATTCGAACAAGGCGAACGAAGCGCGCTTGAAACAGCTGACGAGCGACAGCCTCGCGATTTTCGCGCGAGTGGGTGAATTGTTCGACCAAATGCCGCGCTCCCGCCTGACCGAGGATAAGCCCGCAGCGTCCTTCGCACGCGTGCGCGAGGAGATCCAGCGCGAACTCGCGCCTATTCGCTTCACGGCGCGAACCATCGACCGGCTGTGCGCCGATGTGCAGCAGCAGGTTGCGCAGGTGCGCGCAGTCGAGCGGCGCATTTTGCAAATTGCCGTCGATCGGTGTGGGATGCCTCGCGAGAAATTCGTCGAGGCGTTTCCAGCGCACGAGACCGATCTCGGCTGGACCGCAAAGACGGCGGCGGCATCGAGCGAGTTTGGCCCCGCGCTCGAACGCAGTCTGCCGGCGATTCAGGCCGAGCAGCAAAAGCTGATCGATATCGAAGTGAACGCGGTACTGCCGCTGCAGCAGTTGAAGAAAATCAACCGGCAGATGATGGCGGCAGAGTCGAAAATGCGGCAGGCGAAGCGCGAGATGATCGAGGCCAATTTGCGGCTCGTGATCTCGATCGCGAAGAAATACGTGAACCGCGGCATGCAGTTCCTCGATCTGATTCAGGAAGGCAACATCGGCCTGATGAAAGCCGTCGACAAATTTGAATATCGACGCGGCTGGAAGTTTTCGACCTACGCGACATGGTGGGTGCGCCAGGCCGTGACGCGTGCGGTCGCTGACCAGGGGCGCACGATCCGCGTGCCGGTGCACATGATCGAGACGATCAACAAGCTCAATCGGATTTCGCGCGAGATCCTGCAGCAGACAGGACAGGGAGCGCATCCGGCCGTGCTGGCGGAGCGCATGGAGATGCCGGAGGAAAAGATCCGCGGCATCCTGAAGATCGCCAGGCAACCGGTTTCGCTCGAGACGCCGGTTGGCGAAGATGCCGACGCGACGCTCGGCGACATGATCGAAGATCCGAGCGCGGCATCTCCCGCGGACGCGGCTGTTCGCGCGAACATGCGGGCCGCGATCGACGAAGCGCTCAACGCGCTGTCGCCGCGCGAAGCGAAGGTCTTGCGGATGCGCTTCGGAATCGACACGGCGTCGGACTACACGCTCGAGGAGTTGGGCAAACAGTTCGACGTGACCCGCGAGCGGATTCGCCAGATCGAAAGCAAAGCGATGCGTAAGCTGATGCATCCGAGCCGCGCCGACAAGCTAAGGGAATATCTCGACCGTTGAGCCAGGGACGCGCGAATCGGCGCGTCGATTTGTATCGGATGACGAGCAGCGTCCACGGTCGGTCCGGCTGGTGCGCTTGCTCGCGCCGGCCTATTACACGATGATGTTTGGCAAGATGGCATCGTCCACGCGCCCTATGTGTCTGCAGTTCAGCTGAACAGATTGGGGTTCGCGCTCGAAGGCAAGCTTGTATAGCCACCGCCCGCGTTTGTTGCGCATAGGAGAGGGTTAGACGGTTTGCGAAGCTTGGCGAGCGCGAGACCGAAAGAGGGGAGAGAGGTCATTGATCTGGAACCGTAATGCCCCGCACACGCATTTTTCTGACAACAACAAGCCAAACAGCTAATCTGCACGTCCGGTGTCGGCTTTAAGGCCTTGTTCAACGACGCAGCGTATTACTTGGGCGAACTCGCCAGGCGCTTCGACGCACGATGTATGACCCGTATCAAGGACCACCAGTCTCGAACCCGGAATGCCGTTGCTCAGGCTTTCTGCATGGGACAAAGTGCGAGCCGGGTCGCGACTTCCATGGACCACCGCAGTCGGAACGGATGATAGTTCACTGAGCATGCTTGTGAGGTCGGTCTGTTGCAAACTGCGCAAGCTCTCGGCAGTTGCCTCAGCAGTAATGCGGCGTGGATATGTCATAAACGAGTCTACAAGCTCGGCCGGGCAGACGCCACCAAGCGAGCGTTCGGTCGTGGCTTTCCACAGCGGCGGACCCCATGTCTGAAGGACGCGCTCGATGACCGATTCGACATCCCCATGGCCCTTCGTATTTGCTCCGCTATTGCTCAGCACGAGACCAACCACGTTCCTTTTCGTCGAGCGTAAATCAATCGCAGCGGCGAGCGCAGCGATCGGCGTGCCTACCGAATGTCCTATCAGCACGGTTGGACCCAGCTCTCTTAGTAGCATAGCTACGCGCGCTGCAACCGAGTGAAGGTCGTGCGGGCCGGCACCCTCGAGCCAGCCCACGCCGATGGCCCGAAGCTTGATGATTCTTGTGACGGGCGCGATGGCGTTTGGCGGAATGAGGGCGCCCGGCAAGAAGACGAGGGTCGGTCGGTTTTTGGGTCCATGACTAAGATGGAACTTGGCTAAAGCCTGCGTCATTGCTCTACGTCTGTTTTGTTATTCGATGGGAGTGGGGCAGCGTTTTTGCGATGCGCGGTCCAGCGGTTCCGCGATTTCCAAAATGATACCCTGAACGCTTTTTTGAAGCACTGCGGTTGCCGCTCGTGCGGTAAGCACCACCGGCATCGGGTCGCGTAATTGAATCAGTCAATCGCACCTTTTGATTCGACAAGCTGGC
>DATNNK010000019.1:0-2318 GCA_035601875.1 Casimicrobiaceae bacterium
ACTGGCGCAAAAAGCGCAAGTCATTTTCGAAAAAGAGCCGCAGGTCGTTCACGCCATAGCGCAACATCGCAAGCCGATCGATGCCGGCGCCGAAGGCGTAGCCGGTGTAACGCTCAGGGTCGACACCACTGGCACGCAGCACGTTCGGGTGCACCATGCCGCAACCGGAGATTTCCAGCCAGCCGGTGTGCTTGCAGGTGCGGCAACCCCGACCGTCACAGAACACACACGACATGTCGACTTCGGCGGACGGCTCAGTGAACGGGAAGAACGACGGGCGCAGACGCATGGCCAGATCGCGTTCGAAAAAGGCCTGCAGAAAGCCGTGCAGCACCGCCTTCATGTTGGCGAAGCTGATGTTCTCATCCACCGCGAGCCCCTCCAGCTGATGAAACATCGGCGAGTGGGTCATGTCGGAGTCGCACCGATAGACACGGCCCGGCGCGATGACGGCGAGCGGCGCCCCGTGTTCCCGCAGCGCACGAATCTGCACCGGCGAGGTGTGGGTGCGCAGCAGCCGTCCGTCGGGAAAATAGAAGGTATCGTGCATCGCGCGCGCCGGATGATCGGGTGGGATGTTGAGCGCGCCGAAGTTGTGGAAGTCGTCTTCGATTTCAGGTCCCGAGGCGACATCGAAGCCGGCGCGGCGAAACAGGGTCTCGATGCGCAGGCGTGTCTTGGTCACGGGATGCAGTCCTCCCAGCTCCTCGCCCCGGCCCGGCAGCGTTACATCGATGCCGCCGGCGCTGAGCCGCCGCTCGATGTCGGCGCGGCTGAGTTCTTCCCGCCGCGCGTCGAGCGCCGCCTGCACCCGCTGCTTAGCTTCATTGATGCGTGCGCCGGCCGCGGGCCGCTCGGCAGCATCAAGCGCTCCGAGGGACTTCAACTGCTCGGTGAGCGTGCCCTTCTTGCCCAGCCAGCGGACGCGCGCGTCCTCGAGCGCCGCGAGATCGCCGCACGCGGCCACCTCGTCGAGCGCCTGCCGGGTAATGACCGTCAGGTCTGCCAAGACCCCCCTCCGGTCAGTTGATGCCGAGAGCGGTCTTTGCCTGCTGCGCGATCGCGCCGAACGCCGCGGTGTCGTGCACCGCGATGTCCGCCAGCACCTTGCGGTCGATTTCGACGCCGGCCTTGTTCAGGCCGTTGATGATGCGGCTGTAGGAGAGCCCGTACAGGCGCGCCGCGGCGTTGATGCGCGCGATCCACAGTGCGCGGAACTCACGCTTGTTCTGCCGCCGGTCGCGGTACGCGTACTGGCCTGCCTTGATGACGGCCTGCTTGGCCGCGCGATAGACCTTGCGCCGGGCGTTGTAGTAGCCCTTCGCCTTGGCGAGAACCTTCTTGTGACGGCGTCCGGCCGTCACGCCACGCTTCACTCGTGCCATGGTAGTGCCCGCTTACTTGTGATTAGGGAGAAGCTGCTTGAGACGGCCGACATCGCTGTCGTGCACGAGACTCGAGCCGCCGGAACGCGCGTGGCGTTTGACCTTGCGGGGCTTGTGGCCGAGATTGTGGCGCCGGTTCGCCGCGTAGCCCTTGAAGCCCTTCGCCGTCTTGCGAAAGCGCTTGGCTGCGGCCCGGTTGGTTTTCAACTTGGGCATCGAAATCACTCCTCGTTGTGTAGCCCGTTCGCTGGATGCTTGCGCACCCGCTGCGGGCGAACGCTCCACAGGCCTTGCGGCCTGTCTGAGCGTTACTTCTTTTTCGGTGCAAACACCATGACCATCTGTTTGCCTTCCATGAGCGGGTTCTGCTCGACCACCGCGTGCGGGGCCAAGTCGCCCGAGACCCGATCAAGGAGCTTGCGCCCGATGTCCTGGTGCACCATCTCACGGCCGCGGAACCTCAAGGTCACCTTGGCCTTGTCGCCCTCGGTCAGGAAGCGCGTCAGATTACGCAGTTTGATCTGGTAATCCGCCTCTCCCGTGCCGGGCCGAAATTTCACTTCCTTGACCTGAATCTGCTTCTGCTTGCGCTTCGCGGAGTGGGCTTTCTTGTTCTGCTCGAACAGGAACTTCCCGTAATCCATGATTCGCACCACCGGCGGTTCGGCGGTCGGCGACACCTCCACCAGATCAAGCTCAGCGGCGGCTGCCATTTGCAGAGCGTCGTAGCGGGACATCACCCCGGCCTGCGACCCATCGGCCGCGATCACACGCAGTTGCGGCGCGCTGATGTCTTCGTTGCGCCGCACCCGCTTTGTTGCACTAGCGATTCGTCAACCCTCCAATACCTGGCGCCCGCGGCTTCCAAGCTCGACACGGAGCCGTTCGGCGAACGTCTCCGGGACCATCGTGCCCAGGTCCTTGCCGCTTCGT
>DATNNK010000020.1:0-6223 GCA_035601875.1 Casimicrobiaceae bacterium
CGACATTTCCTGAACTACGACCTCGCGCCTTACGCCAACATTCTCGCGTACTTGCAGCGTATCGAGTCGCGTCCGGCATTCCAGAAGGCAATGGCGCTCGCCGGTCCGAAAGAAAAATAGAAACGCGTTGGGTTTGCGAAAATGGAATTCGGCGCTACAGGTTTACGGTGCGTCCCGATGCTGACGACTCTCGCACCGCGTCGAGCACCTGCTGACAGCGCAACCCGTCCGTAAAGTTGGGCGGCGGCGAGGTGCCCTGCTCGATTCCCTTCGTGAAATCGCGAACCAGCAGTCGAAACGCCATCAATCGATGATCGCGGGCGTCGGCGAAAGGCGTGTACTGCGCCGGCGTCTTGAGCTCCAGCAATGGCGCACCGTCGCGGCTGGCGACCACGACCCCGTTCTCCAGCGGGTTAGGTCCCGGCTGCTCGGCGATCAGCGTGCCGCGGTCGCCCATGACCGCGATCTTCGCCCCGCGCGCCGGCGTGACGGCGAACGACGACGTCATCGTGGCCATGCCGCCGCTCTTGAAAGTCACGGCGAACGAAAATGTGTCATCGGTTTCGGCTTTGATGATTTTTCCCGTCGCGGCGTCGACTACGTCTGGGCGAAGCGCGGCGAGCCAACCGCTTACCGAAGCGATCTCGCCAAACCAGAATCGCAGGGCATCGATGTAGTGCGAACCGAGCGCGCCGAGCAGGCCGCCGCCTTCGGATTTATACGCGTTCCAGGTAAGCGGGCGCGGCTCTCTTGAAACGTAGCGGTCGAGGAAGAGCTCCATGGTGCAGAGCTGGAACTTGCCAATGTAGCCATCGACGAGAAGCTGCCTGATGTAAGCGCGCTGCGGCGTATGGCGAAACTCATGCGCGATCATCGTCGTTCGCCCGGACTTATCGGCGGCGGCGCGCATTTCCTCGGCTTGCTTCGCGTCGATGGCGAATGGCTTCTCGCAGAGAACGTGCTTGCCCGCGTCGAGCGCCGCGATGGAAAGCCGGTGGTGAGCGCCCGGAGGAGTGATGATCGCGATGGCGGCGAGGTCGTCGCGGCGAATGAGCTCCATCGGGTCGCTATAGACGCTTGCGATGCCGGCCTCGTCCGCGGCTTTCTGCGCTTTTTCGCACGAGCGGCTGCAGATGGCCGCCACATCCCAGCCTTCGGAGCGGAACGCCGGGACGTGGACTTGCGCGCCGAAGCCGACGCCGATGATGCCGATGCTCTTTCTCGATGAGGCCATGATTTTGTCTCGTCAACGGGGCGAATGACCGACCGCACAAATACTACCGGAGACCCTACCGAAGACAAGTGGCCTCGGTATATGCTTCATGCGCGCACTAGGCCAGCCAACGGCCGTTCGAAAACGAAGGCATATCCATGACAAATCCCTGGCCGCCCCTTCCCTTCGAAGCATGGAAAGACACCTGCGCGACGCTCCACATGTGGACGCAGATCGTCGGCAAGATACGACTGGTGCAGACGCCCTGGGTCAATCACTCCTGGCATGTTCCGCTCTACCTCACTGCGCGAGGGCTTACCACTTCTCCGATCCGGTATGACCCGCGCGTATTTCAGATCGATTTCGACTTCATCGACCACAAGCTCCTGATCCAGGCCGGCGACGGGCCGGTGAAATCGATGGCGCTGCAGCCGCGCTCGGTCGCCGACTTCTATCAGAACCTCTTTGCGCAGCTTGCCGAGCTCGATATCGACGTGAAGATCAACACCACCCCGAACGAGGTGGCCGATGGCATTCCGTTCGAACGCGACCAGCAACATCGCTCGTACGACGCCGAATACGCCAACCGATTCTGGCACGCGCTGCTGCAGGCCGACCGCGTCATGAAAGAATTTCGCGCCCCCTTCAAGGGAAAGTGCAGCCCGGTGCATTTCTTCTGGGGCAGCTTCGATCTTGCGGTGACGCGTTTTTCGGGCCGCCCCGCGCCGGAACATCCCGGCGGCGTGCCGCACCTGCCGGATTGGGTCGCGCGCGAGGCTTATTCGCATGAGGTCAGCAGTTGCGGCTTCTGGCCCGGAAACGAGGCGCTGCCTTACCCGGCGTTCTACGCCTACGCCTATCCGGCGCCAGCGGGATTCGACAAGGCGAACGTGAGTCCCGCGGCTGCGTTCTATCACTCCGGATTGCACGAGTTCATTCTGCCCTACGACGAGGTGCGCGAAGCGCCGTCGCCCGATGCCATGCTGCTCGAGTTCCTGCAGAGCAGCTACGAGGCTGCTGCCGATTTGGGCAAGTGGGATCGCGCGGCACTGGAGTGACTTTTGACCTTCTGTTCAGCTCTTGCCGCATTCTCGACGAAGGCCGTCGCTCCCGCCGTCCCGCCATCGCTGTTCCCGCGGAAGTATGCGGTGGTTCATTAGCCTAACAAGGGCGTCTTCGCGTAGGCTATTGTCGATCGCTGCGCTGTTGTAGCACCGCGAGTGGCACGGAGGGGCGATGGAACGGGCCGCAAAACCTGCGAAGGCCAAAATCGAAGCAAGGCCACCTGCCGTCAGGAAATCGCGGACGGCCGACGGCTCTACGGGCCGGGAGCTCGAGCAGCGCTTGGCGGAAGCATTGGAGCAGCAGGCGGCGACGAGCGAGATCTTGCGCGTCATCAGCAGCTCGCGGACGGACGCCCAGCCGGTGTTCGATACCATCGCGGCCAAAGCGCTGCGCCGGTGCGACGCCCGGTTCAGCGCCGTCTTCAGATTCGACGGCGAGCTTATCCACATCGCCGCTTTTCAGAACCTGACCCCCGAAGGCACCGCGGCTTTTCTGACCGAGTATCCGTGCCGGCCAAGCCGGGGTGGCACCACGCAGCGAGCCATCCTGACTCGCAGCATCGTCCATATGCCCGACATACGTGAGGACCCCGAGTACGTTTACCAGGACGTCGCACAGAAAGCCGACTACCGCAGCGTGCGATATCGGTGATGTCAAAAACGTCCCCACAGCGGCTTCTTCATTACATCTGCCTGTCGGGGTTTCTGGTCGCGTGCCTCGCGTCGTGCGCCAACCGCCCGCAACCGACGGCCGCGTCGACGCTAGCCATCGTCGGCGGGACCGTCGTTCATCCGCAGCGCGACGCCGCCCGGGCCGTCGCCCCGAACAGTGTGATCGTGGTCACCGACGGCCGCATCAGCGCCGTCGGGCCCGCCGATTCGCTGCCGATCCCCGCCGGTGCGGCGGTCGTGGATGCTCGCGGCAAATGGATCGTGCCCGGTCTCATCGATGCCCACGTTCACTTCTTTCAATCGGGAAATCTCTACACGCGGCCTGACGCGGCCGACCTTCGGACGGCGGTTCCTTATGCCAGGGAAGTCGCGCGAAACCAGGCGCGGCTGGCCGCCACTTTCAAGGTGTATCTCGCCAGCGGCGTAACGAGCGTGGTCGACATCGGCGGCCCGTTCTGGAATTTCGATGTCCGCGATGCGGCGCAACGCTCGCCAGCAGCGCCACGGGTGAGCGTCGCCGGCCCCTTGATCTCGACCGTCGACGATCCGCCGCTCGATTTGGGCGATCCGCCCATCATCAAGATCACCACGGCTGACGAAGCGCGGGCGCTGGTCAGGCGCGAGCTCGCTCGCCAACCGGACTACATCAAGGTCTGGTTCATTTATCGCTCCGACGCCGATCTCCCGGCGCAGGAAATCATTGTCAAGGCCGCTGCAGACGAGGCACATGCCGCCGGAACGCCGCTCGCCGTGCACGCGACGCAGCTTGTGGTTGCCAAAGCAGCGTTGCGCGCCGGCGCCGATTACCTGGTGCATTCGGTCGATGACGCATCCGTCGACGACGAGTTCCTGCGACTCGCCATCGCGCGCCGCATCGTCTACTGCCCGACGCTGTTCGTCGTCAGCGGCTACCGCTTGGCCTTGTCGAACACCTGGAAGCCGACACCCGCGGAATTGCGCCTTGGCGACCCCGAAATCCTGGCAGCCATGGACGATTTGAACCGCATCCCGCGCGAGATCATCCCCGATCGCGTGCTGAAGTCGATGGCCAACCCGCCGTCTGCGGAGCCTTCGGACTTTGCGATGAAGAATCTGCGCAAGGTCTGGGATGCCGGCATCCCGGTCGCGATGGGTACCGACGCGGGCAACATCGGTACCTTGCATGGGCCTTCGGTGTTCCGCGAGATGTCTCTGATGCAGCAAGCCGGATTGACACCCCTGGAAGTCCTGCGCTCGGCAACCGTCTACGGCGCCAAGGCTGCGCGGCACGAGAACGACGTCGGCATCATCGACGCGGGCAGGTTCGCGGATATGGTGTTGCTGGACGCGGATCCGCTGATCGACGTCATGAATCTCTCCCGCGTCTACCGGGTGATCAAGGGCGGCAGCGTGTTCGACCCGGACGAGCTGATCCGGTCGATCCGCTGACCCAGATAAGCACAGCGTGGCGGCCACCCGTCGTCGGACGTCGCATTGAAGCCCCGCCGTCCGGTCATCGCAACAGGATCGCCGCGAAGATGAGCGCTAGTGTCGCGACGGCGAACAGGATGGCGTAAACGACCAGGACGAACAATCCGCGCAGCACGGCGCCCCAGCGCGAACCGCGGTAGATCACGTGTTTGGCCCGCAGCACGTAGTACACGACCCACGCCGCGAGGAGCCAGTTCAGCCAAGCCCACGGCGCCAGTATCGCGACGACCGCCGCCAGGAACAGAAACGTGTGGGTGTGCGCCGCGTACACCAGGTGTTCGACGTACTTTCGCGGACGCTCCGGATAGCGCCGTCCCCTGCCGAGATACGAGATTTGCTGCAGCCACGCGAACGCCGGCAGCAGCACGAACATCGCATACGGTCCGTAGCGAAGCATTCCAGCGGAAATCTGTTCTCCCTTTTCCACCTTCGGCAGGTGGTTGAACCGATCGAGCCGGCCGCGCAGCTGGTCTGAGAATAGATTGTGCCACCCTTTCACGACGAAGTTCAGGTCCTTGTCGATCGTAACGCCAAATTCTTCGCCATTCGAAACGTCGACGGATGGGGCGCGCCCGGTCGATGCAGTCCCCCTGTTCGCCGGGACGCCATCGGATCTCGTTGCGGTCGCGGGGCGGCTCGCCTGATCTGGCTCATCGACGACGATTGTTCTTTCGTCGAAGGGGATTGTGCCCGTCGTCAGCCGCAGCACTCCGAAAAGGATTAGTGACGTAACAAAAAAAAGGCGTGTCGGTCGGACGTAGCGTCTGCGACGGCCGTCGAAATATTCGCGGGTAAGGAATCCCGGTTTAAAGACCAGCGCGAAAAGAGTGCGCCACAGACGACCGTCGAAAGCGATCAGCCGCCCGGTCGCGTCGTGCATGAATTGACGCACCGTCGGCAACCTGGTATCGGTTTCCTGCCCGCACGATGGACAATACGCGTCCGGCGCGGGCGCGCCACAGTTGCGGCAGATCTTGGCGTTGGCAGGGAGCGCGGCGGCGGACATCGGCAAATTATAGGCGCCGGCATGCGCTGGGGTTTTAAGCGCGATCATTTTGCTGTGCTCGGATACCAGCGAACCGCCGCACAAACAAAAGCCGCAACGCCTCGCGGTCGCTGCGGCTTTCGATGAAGCTTTTGTTCCAGCGTCAGCGCTTGCGAATTGCGGTCACTCGCATTGGGCGACGATGATCTTGCACGAACCTTCACACTTGTCGCTTGCCATAGCCTTCGCTTTTTCCAGCGAGCTGCCCCAGCCGGCGCCGTAATGGGTTTTCGACGCAGCGTAAGCGCCGCAGGTGTCGAAGCGCGCGACGATCCTGCAGTCGCCGTTGCCGGCCTTCTTGCAAAGCTTCATCGCTTCTGCGCCTGCCACATCGCGGGACGATGCGCCCGTGACAAAGCCATAACCGGCGTCGGTGCTGCCTTCTTCGTTATCAACCGCTATCGCACCGGCAGCAAACGCGGCGCTGCTGAACATTGCACACACCAGAATGTTCAAACGAATGTAATTTTTCAAATCGGACTCCTTGTGGCAGTTGACGGGTTGAATCAGGATAAGCGGTTGCGGTTGGCAAAAGGGCGAGGGAGCAACGGCGCCGGAGACGTGGACCCGTTATTGACGGCCCTACGCGCCATGAAGCCACGTGCTTCGCCACAGGGCGAACCTCAACTTCGCAAGGTGCCACGCAATGGTCGTGCCATCGGTGGCCAGCAGGCTATTCGATGGCGCGCCCGGTGCGCGGGCATCGAATGTTCGATGGGGGTGCGTCGCATGCGGCTCAAGAAATGGCCACTAGTGACG
>DATNNK010000021.1:0-4228 GCA_035601875.1 Casimicrobiaceae bacterium
TGGTGACCTTGTTGCTCAACGCGACGACGCTGCCGCTCTTCATCCGCATGTTGAAGCTCCGCGGTGATGGTGTCGCCGCCCGCGAAGAGCGCGCGGCGCGGATCGCGACCGCGCAGGCGGGCATAGGCGCGCTTCGAAACAGCGCCTCTCGCAAGCGACACATGCCGATGAAACGAGATTCACGCAGGCGCTCCTCACCCAGTACGAGCACCGCCTGCAGCGTCACTCGGCCAATGCCGATCGGCGGCAACAACTCAATGCACTGCACGACACGCAGCGCGACATCTGGCTGGACGCCGTCAAAGCCGAACGCAAGGAGCTGATGGAAATGCGCAAAGCGGACGTGATCAACGACGAAGTCATGCGCGTGCTGCAGGCTGACATCGATCTCGAGGAAACGCTGATCGTGGGCGCGACGCGACATGAGCTCTAGCCAAGCGGCCCAGGCGACGCCGCGCCGATGATTCGCACACTGGGCATCGTCGGCGGAACCTTCGACCCGATTCACTACGGCCATCTGCGGCTCGCCGCCGAGGTCAAACTAGCGCTTGGACTTTCCCAAGTGCTGCTCATTCCCGCAGGCATTCCGCCACATCGGCCGGCTCCGGTCGCCTCTGGGGCGGACAGGCTGGCGATGACCGAGCTGGGCTGCGCCGAATTCGCCGGACTCTCCGCAGATGGCCGCGAGATTCGTCACCCGGGACCGAGTTACACGGTGGATACGCTGCAGGCGCTTCACGCCGAAGACGTGACACGACCCTTGGCGCTCATCATAGGCAGCGACGCGTTCGCGGGCCTTTCAAGCTGGCGACGATGGGAGCAATTGTTCACCCTCGCCCATCTGGTGGTGGTGGAAAGGCCGGGTGCGCCGACCTTGCCCGACGCGGCGCCACCCGCGCTACAAGAGCAATGGAATCGGCGCCTGACGACCGACCCTTCACGCCTCTCCCGGCAACTGGCAGGCGCGATCGTGCGCCAGAGCGTGACACCGCAGCCGATTTCGGCGACCGAGATTCGAGCGGCACTCGCCGACGGCGCCTCCGGTCGGGCTGAAGTTCGCGGTTTGCTTCCGGCCGCGGTTCTGGCTTATATTGACCGCAATCAACTGTATCGGCCCCTTCCGGATGCGCCTTAACAAGATTCAGAAAACTGCAGTTACCGCCCTCGAAGACATCAAAGCCCGCGACATCACTGTTCTCGATGTCCGCAAGCTGACCAGCCTGTACGACACGATGATCGTCGCCACCGCCGAATCGAATCGGCAGGTGAACGCGCTTGCCCATCACGTCCGCGACGCACTGAAAGCCGCCGGCGCGACCATTATCGGCGTCGAAGGCGAGCAATCGGGCGAATGGGTACTGGTCGACGGCGGAGAGGTCGTCGTTCATATCATGCAACCGGCCGTGCGCGCGTATTACAACCTCGAGGAGCTGTGGGCTCCTCCCGCGGCACAACGTCGCGCGAAGCCGCCGCTTCCCGCCGCGGCTTAGCAGGCTTCGCGGGCGAAAAAGCCCGCGCCTTCACCTCCGATTCCATGAAGCTGCGCATCGTCGCGCTCGGCCACAGGCTACCGTCCTGGGTCGGCGAGGCGTACGCCGACTACGCCCGGCGCATGCCTCGCGCCTTAAGCCTGGAACTCGTGGAGCTCAAGGCGGAGCCGCGCGATCGCGGCAAGAGCACCGAGCAAGTTCTCGCCGCCGAGGCCGAACGTATCGCCGCCGCAACCCGAGGCTTCCGCGTCATCGCACTCGACCAACGCGGGCGAATGTGGACGACCGCGGAGCTCGCTTCTGCCCTCGGCGGCTGGCGCGATTCCGCGCTCGAGGTGGCCTTCGTGATCGGCAGCGCCGACGGCCTTGCCGAGAGCGTCAAGCATGACGCGAATATCGTGATCGCGCTTTCCGCGTTAACATTGCCGCATGGGCTCGCCCGGGTGATCCTTGCCGAACAGCTCTACCGGGCAGCAAGCCTGCTGCAAGGCCATCCCTATCATCGCGAATGAGCAAACTGTTCGTTCTCACCGAGCGACCCTCGATCTATCTCGCCTCGAAGAGCCCGCGGCGGCAGGAATTGTTGCGCCAGCTGGGAGTCGATTTTACGGAGCTACTGCTGCGCGAGGCGGCGGGGCGGCGGCGCGACTTCGTCGAAGCTCCGCGCAAGGACGAGTCGCCGATCGAATACATCAAGCGCGTCGCGCGGACCAAGGCGGCCGTGGGGTGGCACCAGATGGGCAGGCGCGGCCTCGCCCCCAAGCCGGTGCTTGCCGCAGACACCGAGGTCGTGCTCGACGGCGCGGTGCTGGGCAAGCCCAAGGACGCGACGAGCGCGACGGACATGCTGCGGCGCCTCTCCGGCCAGACGCATGACGTCAGCACCGCGGTGGCCGTCCGCTGGAACACACAGATCCTGATGGCCGTCTCACCGTCGCGGGTGACATTTCGTGCGCTGATCGATGACGAGATTGAACGCTACGTCGCCACCAGCGAGCCCTTCGACAAGGCCGGCGCCTACGCAATCCAGGGACGGGCCGCGGCATTCGTAAGCCATCTCGAGGGCAGCTATTCGGGAGTGATGGGGCTCCCTCTTTTCGAAACCGCCGAGATCCTGGCCAAGATCGGGTTGCAGGTACTGTGAGCGCACACACGAGGTCCCCCGATCGCTCGCGACGTCGACTGGCGCGCGCAGCTCGTTCTCTCAACGTGCCTGAGACTGCGGAATCGCTCTTGCCATGAGCCACGAGATCCTCATCAATGTGACGCCGCAGGAAACCCGGGTGGCGATGCTCGAGCAGGGCGTGGTCCAGGAGCTGCATATGGAGCGCTCGAGCGCGCGCGGCCTGGTCGGCAATATTTACCTGGGCAAGGTCGCGCGCGTGTTGCCTGGCATGCAATCGGCGTTCATCGAGATCGGCCTCGAACGCGCCGCGTTCCTGCACATCGCCGACATCTGGGAGCACCGCCAGAACGGACACCGCGACGACAGCAAACCGATCGAGCGCATCCTGCACGAGGGCCAATCCCTGCTAGTGCAGGTGATCAAAGACCCGATCGGCACCAAAGGCGCGCGACTGTCGACACAGGTGAGTCTGGCCGGTCGGCTGCTGGTGTTCCTGCCCCAGGACTCGCACATCGGCATCTCTCAGCGCATCGAGGACGAAGCCGAGCGCGAGAATCTGCGCGAGAAATTGCAACAACTCCTGCCCGAGGGCCTGGCAGGCGGATTCATCATCCGCACCATGGCGGAAACCGCGAGCGAGCGGGAGATGCAGAACGACATCGAATACCTGACCAAGCTCTGGCGCGATCTGACCGAAAAATCGGGGACCGTTCCCTTCCCGTCGCTGATCTACCAGGATTTGAATCTCGCACAACGGGTACTGCGCGACATGGCGACCGAGGAGACGTCACGCATCCTGGTCGACTCGCGCGAAACATTTCAGAAGATGGAGGAATTCGCCGCGCAATACACGCGCAACATCCTCGAGCGTCTGGAGCATTACGTCGGCGACCGCCCGCTCTACGACCTGCACGGCGTCGAGGACGAGATTCAAAAAGCCCTGGCGCGGCGCGTCGACCTCAAATCCGGCGGATACCTGATCATGGATCAGACGGAAGCGATGACGACGGTAGACGTCAACACGGGAGGCTTTGTCGGCGGCCGCAGCTTCGATGATACGATTTTCAAGACCAACCTCGAGGCGGCGCAGGTCATTGCGCGGCAGCTGCGCCTGCGCAACCTGGGCGGCATCATCATCATCGACTTCATCGATATGGAAAACGCCGACCATCGAGCCGCGGTGCTGGCGGAATTCAACAAGGCGCTCGCTCACGACCGCACCCGCCTGACGGTCAACGGATTCACCCAGCTTGGCCTGGTCGAGATGACGCGCAAGCGCACCCGCGAGAGCCTCGCGCACGTTCTCTGCGAGCCGTGCACGACGTGCGGTGGACGCGGCGAAATCAAGACCGCGCAAACGATTTGCTACGAGATCCTGCGCGAGATCGTGCGCGAGTCGAAGCAGTTCAACGCGCGAGAGTTTCGAATTCTTGCCTCGCAATCGGTGATCGACCTTTTTCTCGACGAGGAGTCGCAGAGCCTCGCGCAGCTCGGGGACTTCATCGGCAAGCCGATCTCGCTGCAGGTGGAGTCGATCTACACGCAGGAACAATACGACATCGTGTTGATCTAGTGTACTAGCGTTGACAGGGCGAAAATGATTGACGTCCGG
>DATNNK010000022.1:0-12295 GCA_035601875.1 Casimicrobiaceae bacterium
AATGGATCGGCAATCGTATCGGTACGCAGACCCGCCTCGACGTGGGCAAGGACGGTGGAGGTATCCTGCGCCGCCCGTGCACCGCTGTAGGCGGTCAGTGTGTCGCCTTGCACGATGAGCATAGCCGGCTTGATTCGATCCAGAACCGCCTGCAGCTCGACCCTCAAGTGGTCGTGTGAAGCTCCTAGCCACTCGAACCGCGGGAGCTCGCCGAGCTCGATGTCGCAACGGATGTCGAATTCGGCGAAGGTCCGCCTGACCGCGAGGCAGTGCTGGCCGCTGTTGACCAAAACCAATCGTAACCGATCGTGGCCCGCCAGACGGCGCACGAGCGGCGCCAGCTTGATGCATTCCGGTCGCGTACCCGCGATGATGAGAACCACTGGCGGCGAACCTTTTCGTTCCCTTTCGAAGCTTGCTGCGACACTCCGCGAACGCGCGTGCGCACGCCGTATCGCGTCGGGGTCGCGTGCGAGCAAAGGCCACCACTGTCGTGCGCTTGAGAGCATGGAACTCGTTAGCTGGAAAAATGCGACGGGCGCCAGCGCCCCATTCTGAAGAAGGGCTGCGGGGAGGCGTCGAGCCTTCACCGTGCCCACCAACTGTAACAATTCTTTTCAGAAACTGCCAGATATAAGGATAGTCCCAGCGGTCTCCACGCTTCCCGGAAACATCGAATCAAGGCTGTTGGGTACAAGCGCGATTCCGGCAAAGGGCAACGGGTCTCAGGGTGCGACAGGAGTCGCCGCTGGTCCATGGCGCCCAGGACTCGGGGTCGGCTAGATCATGCCGCCGATGATATTGATGCTCATGGCCAGGATTGCGATGTTGAATACGAACGAAAGAACGCCATGGATCAAGGTGATCCTGCGCATGTGGCGAGCGACGACGGCGACGTCCGAAACCTGAGAGGTCATGCCCACCACGAACGAGTAATACACGAAGTCGAGGTAATCGGGTTCCGCTTCCCCCGGAAAGCGCAAGCCGCGAATATGTTCCTTCGACGGCTCCTCGCGCCAGTAGTAGCAACGCGCATAGTGAAACGCGAAAAGGGTATGGATCAGCAACCAAGAGAGCAGGAGGGCGCAAATCGAAAGCGAGAGACGCGCGGCGCGTTCCGCGAATGGGAGCTGTTTGGCGTCGCCGACAAGAAAGCCAATGGCGACGATGCTGGCGCTTGATGCGACCACGACCAGCAGGAAAATAACGTAGCCGGTCTGATCGTAGAGTTGAGCGCGCACCCGCGTCATGTGCGCATCGGCGCGGCCGACCGCGAGCCAGCAGAAGGTAAGATAGGTCAGCGTGCCCGCGTTCCAGGCGATAAGCAGCCGCGTATGCAGCATCAGCCAAGGCTGTGTGACGGCGAACGAGATCGCGCCGACGAGCAGCGTCAAGGACAACCTCTGCGTCGCGGTCAGGCCGACGATCCACGGCAGTTTCGGTTTGGGAGGCACGGAGGAAGCGAGTGGCGACATGGGCCTGAGCATCAAGTGTAGGGCCGGCGCAGCTTAGCCCATCTCTCGAGCGCGATAGCCGTAATCTAATGCGCTGCTGACGTCGCGTGAGGGAAAGGGTGCACTCGAAGCCGCGGGAGCCGCTTGCAAAGAATGCGATAGATATCGAGGTCAAAGGCGACGCGCGGCGGTGCTTCGAGCAATGCGTGCAGCGAGCCTGGGTCTGTCGCGGTCCCGAGCCAGCACCAGTCCCGGAACAGGTGGACATCGGTGCGCTCGCCGGTGAGACTGGTTTCCTTGATCGAGATGATTCCCTCGTAGGGCCACTGCCGCAGCGCGTAAGGTTCGAGAGCTTGACGAAACCGCTCGTGGTGAGCCTCGGGCGTCTCTGCGCCGACGCAGGCGCCCGCGCACCTTTTGATCTGCCGCGCGAAGCATGGACCCGTGCGGCGCTCGAGGCCGAGCAGGCGCCAGCACAATTGGGCCTCGTCGGCGAGATCGCGCAGCGTCTCGCGGGCAGCGCGACGCGAGTTGAAGGGACCGTACAGGTCGTGCATATCCCGCGGTTCGATGACGTCGGCGCGCATGTAATCCGGCGGCGACGGCTCGGCCATGACTCCCAACGCGATCAGGTCGGCGCGCCGCCGCAAACGCTGGTTGTAGGCGGGGAACAATGATTTGACGAGCTGTGACTCGCGCAACAAGGCACCGAGTTCGCCTGCGGTTTCCTCGATTTCGATGCGAACAAGCTCCGATGAGAGGCGCAGGTCGTTGGCACTGCGGTAGTCCGACGAAAAGTGCGCGGCGACGCGTTCGCGCAAATTGATGCTCGTGCCGACATAGAGAGGCATCGGGTTGAGCCCGTAGAATCGATAGACGCCCGGCGACTCCGGTATCGCGTCGAGCACCCCGGCGGGAAGCTGCGGCGGCAGGCTCGGCGCCCGTAGAATTCTGCCGACCACGGCGTCGATTTCGTCCTCGGGCCGATCACGATAGAGCGCCTGCACGAACGCAAATAGAATCCGTGCATCGCCAAGCGCGCGATGGCGGTCATGTGAGGGCAGCCGATGGCGCTCGATCAGACTGTCAAGGCTGTGCCGCGCGAAGTCGGTAAACAAGCGCCGCGACAGCTTGACCGTGCACAGCACCTTGGCGGTGAATGCCTGGCCCAGCCGCCCGAATTCGTGTTTCAGAAAACCGTAGTCGAAGCGCGCGTTGTGGGCGACGAAAACGCAGCCCGCGATCCTCGTTGCAACCTCGCTGGCGATGTCGGCAAACCTCGGTGCCTTGGCGACCATCGCATTGCTTATTCCGGTGAGCGCCTGAATGGCGGCAGGGATACTGCAATCCGGATTGATCAGGCTGCTCCATTCGGTGGCATGGCTGCCCTCGACCCGAACGATGCCGATTTCGGTGACCCGGTCATCGCTTGCGGTCATGCCGGTGGTTTCCAGGTCTACGAAGGCGACAGGCTCGGGAAACATCGAATTTCAGCCAATCAAGGAAACATCAATCTCGCTTGACGAACGAACGATCGTTCGTTATTGTATCCGATATGTCGAACGATCGTTCCTACCTGGCCGCGTTGCAGGATTACTACGCGGCTCATCGCGCGCTGCCGTCGTACTCGTCCATCGGTGCGCTGCTCGGCCTGCGGTCGAAATCCTCGGTGGCGGCGCTGGTGGCGCGGCTCAAGCTTGCCGGCTTCGTGGAATCGACGCCGGACCGGCGACTGGCGCCGACGCGGCGCTTCTTCCAGCGTCCGCTGGCTGAGGCGCCGGTGCACGCAGGGCTACCGAGCCCCATCGATGACGGGCCCGCCGACGCGCTGACCCTCGACGATTATCTCATCGAGCATCCGTCGCAAACGGTGCTGGTGCGGGTCAAAGGCGATTCCATGATCGACGCCGGTGTGCTGGACGGCGATCTTGTCGTCGTCGAGAAGCGAGCGGGCGCACGGCGCGGCGAAATCGTGGTTGCGATCGTCGATAATCAGTTTACGCTCAAGCGGCTCGATCTCGAGCGGGGCCGCTTTATCCTGCGGCCGGAGAACAAGGCCTATCCAATCATCCGACCGGAAGGCACGCTGGAAATATTCGGCGTCATGGTAGGACTCGTGCGCAAGATCGCCTGACCGGCTATTGCGAAGTCCATTGCCGGTAGTACTCAGGGGTCGATAAGATAGCGCGGCAGGCGATTCACGCTGCCGACTGGATTGCCAACCCATGAGCGCGGAGCAAGCCACCACCCATATTCTGGCAGGACTGCGTGAGCTCCCGACGCAGAGTGCGACATGGCCACGCGCACGGCCGGAGAAGCTGATGTGACGCCATGCCTTTTCCGGATCTGAGCGAAGATCGAGCCGCCCGGCGTGCGCGCAAGCGTGCAGTGGTGGTACAAGTCGAATTCGCCGAAACAGACGGCACGCTCTCGACGCAGGAAGGCCCCGTGCACTATTCGACCGGTGATGCGCTCCTGACGGATGCCGAAGGCAAACGCTGGCCCGTCGCCCGTGATACGTTTGACGTCAGCTATGCGCCGGTTGCGCCGATCCGACCGGGGATACCGGGTCCATATCGCAAGCGTCCGCGAGTCGTATGGGCGAAGCCCATGAGCGAAGCGTTCGATGTCACGCTCGATTGCGACCGCGGAACCTTGCGCGGTCGGCCCGGTGATTGGCTGGTGCAACACGCGCCGTCAGACTTCAGCGTCGTCAGCGGGCCCGTGTTCGCGCAAACCTACGAATTGCTCGATTGACGACTCCTGCGGCGGTCATGGCGGACAGACCCAAGCTGGCATTGATCCTTTCGGGCGGGGGCGCTCGAGCGGCGTATCAAGCCGGTGTCGCCCGCGCCATTGCCGAAATGCTGCCGGATGGCACCACAAGCCCGTTCCGGATCGTTTGCGGAACCTCGGCAGGAGCGATCAACGCAGCCGCACTCGCGGCAGGCGCACGCCATTTCCGCGGTGCGTCGACGATGCTGTGCAAGACATGGGCGACGCTTAGCATCGAGGACATTTATCGTGCGGATGGCAGGCACCTCGCCCAAACAGGATGGCGCCTGCTGCGCTCGCTTTTTCCCGGCGCCGACCGTCAGCGACCCATTGCGCTGCTCGACAACGCCCCGCTGGCGACACTACTTGCGCGGACTATTCACTTTCCGTCGATCGAACACAGCATCAACGCCGGCGCGCTCGACGCGCTGACCATTACCGCATCGAGCTACCGCACCGGCATGTCGGTGAGCTTTTGCATGGGCGGACCTGCACTCCCGTTATGGGAACGATCGCAGCGCATCGGGGTGCGGGCCGCAATCGGGATCCCGCACCTGCTCGCATCGAGCGCGATTCCATTCGTATTCCCGCCGACCAAGATCGGCAACGAGTTCTTCGGCGACGGTGCGATGGGTCAGATGGCACCAACCGCGCCGGCGCTTCATCTTGGCGCGGACCGCATCCTGGTCGTCGGTGCTGCTCGCAGCACCACACACGACCCGGAGACCCCGAATCCGCCATCGCTGGCACAGATCGGAAGCCAGGTATTTTCCAGTATATTCACCGACGCCCTGGGCACTGACCTGGAGAAGGTCCGGTTGGTGAATATCGCGGTGCATCAGATACCGCCGGAGCGGCTTGCCTCGAGCCCAATGCCGCTGCGCGACATCATGCTGCTGGTGATTACCCCAAGCGTTGCCCTGGAAACGCTGGCTGGCGCATTCAGACATCGCTTACCGCGCAGCCTGCGCATGGCGATCGGCGGCATCGGAGGAACCCGTTCCGGCGGAGAAGGCTTGTTGTCTTACCTGCTTTTCGACGCCGGCTTTTGCTCGGCGCTGATCGACCTTGGGTATCGCGACGCGCAGGACAAACGAAAAGAGCTGGCGGCTTTTCTTTCGGTCTAGACGCGCTCGACTTCGACCAGCACGTCGTAAAACGTCGCCGCGCGGCCCATATCGGTCAGGGCCTGGCCCGTCAGCATATTGGCGTTGGTGCCATCCGGAGAGAGCTTCCGCCACCAGATCGATAGCGCGACCACTACACCGGGCCGCGCCTTGTCGGTGATCCGAGCAGCGGCGATCATCGAGCCGCGATCGTTGAACACCCGCACTCGATCGCCATCGTCGATGCCACGCGACGCGGCGTCGGTCGGATGAATATCGAGCGACGGCGTCGTTTCCGCATCGAGGAAAACGGGCAGGTTGGCGAAGGTGGAGTTCAGTGCGTTGCGCGCAGGCGGCGAGAGCATCGCGAGCGGATATTTTCGGCCCAGCGCCGGGTCGCTTGCCGCCGATTCGCGTGGCGGAATAAAAGTCGGCAGCGGATCGATGCCCTGGTCCGCCAGCGTCTGCGAATAAAACTCACACTTCCCCGACGGCGTCGGGAAGTTTCCGCGGGCAAACGGCGCGAACGGGGAGGGCACGTTCAGGCGTTGCCAGCCCTTTTCCTTGAGCGTGTCCCAGGAAAGGCCTTGCGCACGAGGGTGATCAGGCAGGAACGCGTTGCGCGCCATCTCCTCGTCGCTTTCGCGGAAGCACGGCTCGTCGAAGCCCATGCGCGCGGCGAGCAGACGGAATACTTCGGTATTGGGCTTGGCCTCGCCCAGCGGCGCAATGGCGGCGTTGTTGGCCAGCGCGTAAAGGTGCCCGTAGGACGAATGGATATCCATGTGCTCGAGCTGTGTCGTCGCCGGAAGCACGATGTCGGCGTAGTCCGCGGTGTCGGTGAGAAAAACGTCGTGCACAAAACAAAAGAGATCCTCACGCGCGAAGCCCGCGACGACCTTGGACGATTCCGGCGCGACCGCGACGGGATTCGAGTTGTAGACAAATAATGCGCGTATCGGCGGGTCGTCGGCGTCAAGCAATGCGTTGCCGATAGTCGACATGTTGATGGTGCGCGGAGCGTTCCAGATCAGGTCGGGGCGTTCCAGCGCCGCGCCGTTCACCGGATAGGTGCCGCTGGACGACAGCAATGCGCCGCCGGCGGGATCGCGCCACGCACCGATCAGCGCCGGCAGGCACGCCGCGGTCCGGATCGCCATTCCTCCACCCGCGTGGCGTTGCATGCCGTAGTTGAGCCGTATTGCCGCCGGACGGATGGTGCCGTAGTCGCGGGCAAGGTCCACGATCTGCTCTGCCGCGAGGCCGGTGATTTCCGCTACGCGTTGCGGCGCATAGTCGCGGACCCGCACCGCCAGCTGCTCGAATCCCAGCGTATAGCGATCGATATAGTCACGGTCGATCAAATGCTCGCCGATCAGCACATGCATCATGCCCAAGGCCAGCGCGGCGTCGGTCCCGGGCATCAACGCGAGATGAAGGTGACACTTCTCCGCGGTCTGACTGCGGTAGGGATCGATCGCGATCAGCTTGGCGCCGCGGCGCTTCGCTTCCTGGATCCGGCTCCACAGATGCAGATTGGATACGATCGGGTTCGAGCCCCAGATGAGTATCAGTCGCGCGTTCTCGAACTCCTCCATATCGATGCCGATGGCGGCGCCGACGGTCGCGATATAGCCTGCCTTGCCGGCGGCCGAGCAGATCGTGCGATCGAGCAGCGATGCGCCCAGCTTGTGAAAAAAGCGTCGATCCATCGAGCCGTATTGCAGCAGCCCCATGGTGCCCGCATAGCTGTAAGGGACGATCGCTTGCGGACCTTCCGGCGACGACGCAATCTCGGTAAAGCGCTTGGCGATAGTATCGAGCGCCGCGTCCCAGCTAATGCGTCGAAACTTGCCGTCGCCCTTTTTGCCAACGCGTTGCAGCGGATGCAGCACGCGAGCGTCGGAATAAGTGCGCTCGAGGTAGCGCGCGACCTTGGTGCACAGTACACCGTTGGTCGTCGGATGCTCGGGATCGCCCTCGACCTTGATCGCGCGTCCATTTTCGACCGTGACATGCAAGGCGCAGGTGTCGGGACAGTCGTGCGGGCATGCGCCGCGCACGAGGGTACGGCCTGAAACGAAGGACACGGGCTGATCGAGTGGCATGGAAGAGACGCCGTCGGCCTATTGTAAACCGTGCGCACACTGCGCCGCGCGACTAGCCTACGATTGCGGTATCGTTATCGCTATCCAGGCGATCCACCAACGCGGCGTCTGGGCGATCCACAAGGCGGCGTCTAGGCGATGCACACACGCCGTCCAAGCGATCGACAACAACATGGCACCTACCTTGCCCTCGATTCCCCTGGCGTCCGGAAGCATGCCGGCGCTCGGGCTCGGTACCTGGATGATGGGCGAGCATCGTCGCGACCGGAAGAAGGAAGTCGCCACCATTGCGCTCGGGCTTGACCTGGGGATGACCCTGATCGACACCGCCGAGATGTATGGTGACGGCGGCGCCGAGGAAGTCGTCGGCGAGGCGATTGCCGGGCGGCGCGAACAGGTGTTCGTGGTCAGCAAGGTTTACCCGCATCATGCGAGCCGGCGCGGAGCCGTTGCAGCGTGCAAGCGCAGTCTGAAGCGCCTCGGGACGGACCACCTCGACCTTTACCTTCTACACTGGCGCGGTGACATCCCGCTTGCGGAAACGGTCGACGCATTCGAATCCTTGCGTCGCGATGGCAACATCCGAGAGTGGGGGGTTTCCAACTTCGATTGCGCCGACATGGAGGAGCTCTTCGCGCTGCCGAGTGGAGCGCGCTGTGCCGCGAACCAGGTGATGTATAACCTCGGTTGCCGCGGGGTCGAATGGGATCTGCTTCCGTTCTGCCGCAAGCACCGGGTTGCGGTGATGGCCTATTCGCCGGTCGGGCGCGGCAGGTTGTTGCGCGATCGGAGTTTGCAAGCTCTTGCCGGAGAGATCGGCAGAAGTCCGGCCCAGATCGCCTTGGCGTGGTTGCTCGAGCAACGCGGCGTGAGTGCGATTCCCAAAGCCGCGAGCGACGCCCATGTCCGCGACAACCGGGCCGCTGCCGATGTGCGCCTGCCGGTGTCGGTGCTGGAGCAACTCGAGCGCGCATTCCCGGCGCCATCCGGCCCGACTTCGCTCGCGATCCTATAGAAGCTCCAGGTGCCGCAATGCGGCACCCCTATCTGCCTCCACGGCACCCTTGGTGTGACGCGGGGAGGGCACCTGTTGGCGAAGCCTGCGGCACGCTCCGCCGGCCGAAAATCAGCGACTTACGCGAACTATGCCGAATGGCGACTACCCATGGCATGGATGTTGCATTTGATGCCTCACAGGCGAGTGCCACACATATCAACGCAACCGAGGATCGTGCTATGGACGACTATACCCACTACGATTTCCTGGACCTGCCTCCCGGCGCGTCCACGGCGAGAATCGAAGCTGCCTATCAAACGATAAAACAGCGTCTGAATGGTCACTCCGACGAGCAGATGATCCGCATGATTCACGAGGCGTACACCGTACTTTCGGACACGGAACAGCGGCGACGCTACGACGCGGAGCTGCAACGTGTTGCTGCTGCGGCAGACGCGGAGCTCAAGAATGCGCTCGACGGCCAGGCTACACGATCGGCAAGACGCGTTCAGGATGTTCCCATGACGCTGCTTACCGCGGTAAGCGCGTGGGCCGCATGAGCTCCTTACGCCATGGCTTCGATGCTGCGCCGGGATTACGCTGTCGTGCCGAACCGTCGCGCCGTGCGCCTTCGCGCGCGCGCCTGCGGCCGCGTGCCGCGATTCTGGCGCGCAATAGACGCAAGCTTCATCCCGGACGCCTGGCGCTCGACCGCCATCGCCCGTTGGTCGTCAGCGGCTCAAGAGTATCGCCGCCGCCGATCTACATGTGACTCCAACGACTGGACTCACGAAGTAGCCGGCTCGACCGTGCGGCTTCGTCCGTCGGGATGAACATGCACAGATTCGACATGGCACGATGAGACTCGGTTGACACTCGGTTAACACGCAGTTACCAACTAGCGGTCGAGCGGCATCGCATCGATGGCACTGCGCAAGTGCAGTGTCCATTGAAAGCGGCGGCGGAACGCAGGGAAAACGCAACGTGGAAAAATGCCTGAACTGCCAGTTCTTCGACCGGCGCAACGCCCGGCCTACCGACGGGCGGGCCGCGATGTGGGGCCAATGCCGGCGGCACTCACCTCACCTGAATCCACTCAGCGTCAAGAGTTACCTTGTCGAAGGCGTGTGGCCCCTGATCCGCGACGACGATTGGTGCGGCGAATGGGCGCCTACGCAAGTGTCCATGTCGCGGGCGCAAATTACACCACGTACCGATGAACTCTCAACGACCGCGATGGCCGCAATCACCGCCGCCGCGGACCGCTCGGTCTCCGCAGGCTCTGCAGTTGCCGCGGTCGCTGGCGACGACTAGCGCGACGACTTCAGGGCGCCACGATCGCGCCGACCCGCGCCAATCCAATAATATTCATTCTCGCCGCCCTTAGGCGCGTCGGCGCACTCAGGGCAACCATTGATTGCTCAAGGTTCGGCAACCGGTTAGCGCTCGGATACCATTGCGGGCGTGAATCGCGCAATCCTTGCTTCGCTCGCTGACGGTGCCGCTGCCGTCACTCCCAATCGGCGCCTTGCTCGCGCCCTGCTGCACGCATTCGACGCCGAACAACTAGCGTCCGGCCTGAACGCGTGGCCGACGCCTTCCATCCTGCCGTACCAAACCTGGCTCACGACGCTGTGGGAGCAATTGGTTGCGACCGGCGCGACGGACGACGAAACCTTGCTGCTGACGCCGCCGCAGGCGGCATTGCTGTGGGAGCAAATTGTCGACGCGGATGGGCGCACGCTTCTCAACCCGCACGGAGCCGCCGCTCTCGCTGCCCAAGCCTGGATGCTGGTCCATGCCTGGGGCGCAGGCGGCGAAAGCTGGCGTGCGTGGCGTCGCGACGATCGCGAGGCGGACGACCCGTCGCTGTTCGCCGCCTGGGCCGAGCGCTACGGCGCTGAACTGCACCGTGCGGGCATGCTGGATGTTGCGCAACTGGCTGACACACTGGCCGCCCTCGCGCCGCGCGTCGCGTCGCTGAGCCGCACCACGATTCTCGCTGGCTTTGTCGAGTTCACGCCGCAGCAGGAACGGCTGTTCACCGCATTGAGCAACGAAGGCGCGACGCTGCGCCGGCTCAATACGCTGCCAGCGGTCAGCGCGAGGATACGACGCACGACCGCCATTTCACCCCGGGCGGAGCTCATTGCCGCGCTGACATGGGCCCGCGGCGTGCTTGTCGATGCGCCCGGTGCGCGCGTCGGCATCGTGGTCGGGGATCTGGTTGCGCGGCGTGACGAGCTCATTGCGCTGGCCGAGGACATCCTGTGCCCTTCGTCGATCCTGCCGGCTGCACCTTCGTCCGCGCGCCCGTTCGAAGTGTCGTTGGGCAGGTCGCTGGGAACGATTCCGCTAGTCGTCGCCGCGCTCGACTTGATCGAGCTCGCCGAATCGCGCCTGGCGGTGGGGGCCGCGGCAGCGCTATTACGTTCTCCCTATTTGCCCGGTGTGGATTTGGCGTGGGCGGCGCGTGCAGCGATTGAACGGGACTGGCTGGAGGCGAGCCGTCGCGACGTGACCTTGGCCGATGCCGTGGCCGCGCTCGATCGCCGGGCGCCGGCGTTGGCGGCGCAGTGGCGCAAGGCATCGGCTACGCTCGAGCACCAGCGCGCCGGTTCGCCGCGCGATTGGGCGGACGGGTGGCGCCTATGGCTGGCGGCCGCGGGATGGCCCGGACCTCGCACCCTCGACAGCGCGGAATATCAGGCGCGCGAGGCTTGGGAGCGATTGCTACTGCAGTTTTCGTCGCTCGGCGCGGTGGCGACCCGCATGAGCCGATCCACCGCCGTCGACAAGCTCCGTGCGATGTCGCGCGAGACACTTTTTCAACCGGAAGGGAGCGCGGCGCCGATCCAGATCCTGGGCATACTCGAAGCGAGCGGCATGACCTTCGATGCGCTGTGGGTGGTCGGTCTGGCCGCGGATCGATGGCCGCCGGCACCCGAGCCCAACCCGATGCTGCCGATCGCCTGGCAGCGCGAGCGCCAGATTCCGCGCGCGAATTCGGCGGGAGAGCTGGCGTTTGCCCGCGCATTGACCACCGGCTTCGCCGCTGCGGCCACCGAAGTGGTTTTTAGCTCGGCATCGACTGTCGACGATCGTTCGTCTTCGCCATCGGCATTGATCGCGGACTATCCGGAGTGGTCGCCGCCAGCGTTGCCGCCAACGTGGGCGCGAATGATCGCGGCCAACCAGCGTCTGGAATCCATTGCCGACGATCACGCTCCGCGATTTTCGCCGGGAAGCATCGTGCCGGGCGGATCACACATCATCGCTGCCCAAAGCGACTGCCCGTTCCAGGCCGTCGCACGCCATCGACTCAACGCGAAGCCCTGGCCTGTTCCGCTCGGCAGTCTGTCGCCGCAGGAGCGTGGCATCCTGGTGCACTTGGCAATGGCCGCGTTCTGGACCGCTGCTCGCGACTATGCGACGCTCCTTGGTCTCGACAGCGCGGGAGAGACGCGACTCGTCGAAGCCGCCGTCGAAACCGCGCTCGGAGAGTTTCCCACAACTCGCTGGCGTAGCTTGCCGACCCTTGTTCGCGCTGCGGAAGCGACGCGGCTCGCGCGTCTTCTGCATGCTTGGCTCCAGATCGAACGCGCGCGGCCGCCGTTCGCGATCTTGGGCATCGAAGCGACGGCAACGGTGGACCTCGCGTCGTTGACATTTCGGATCAGATCCGATCGCATTGACGCGCTCGCTGATGGCGGCATCGCGATCATCGACTTCAAGACCGGTCGCGCCGAGCGGCCGGCACAATGGCTCGATCCGCGACCTCGCGCGACCCAGCTTGGGATGTACGTGCTCGCCGAGCGCGATGCGCACCCCGACATCGAGGTTCGCGCGGCTGCC
>DATNNK010000023.1:0-2278 GCA_035601875.1 Casimicrobiaceae bacterium
CTGATCGGGCTCACCAGCTCGTCGAGCATCGAGACGCTGCAGGCCTGCGCCAAGCAGGCCGAAGGGATTATCATCCCGACCAGCTTTGCGCCGGTCACGCCGGAAGCCACGAGAGCGGCCGAGCAGGTCGCCAAATTCGGCGGCAGCGCCGATCTGCACAGCGCCGCGGCCTACGAGATCATGTTCATCCTCAAGGACGTGATCGAGCAGCAGAAGATCATGGCCAAGCCCGACACGGTGGCGGCGGATCGGATCAAGATGCGCGAAGGCCTTGCCGCCCTGAAGGAGACCAACGGCCTGCTGGGCAAGGTCGGACGCACGCCCGATCGCGAGGCGATCAAGCCGTTCCTCTACGTCCACGCCAAGGACGGCAGCTGGCAGGTTCTCTACAAGCCTGCCTCCTGACCGTTGCGGCGGCTGCGAGCCGCGCAAGTGTGTATTCCGATGAATTTGATGCAGCGATCTTCACCTCTCCCCGCTTGCGGCAGGGCTGTCCGGGGAATGATTCACTGTGTCACAGCGCATGCTCGGCCGAACCGGTGCAAACCGGTCCCTTCTAGTTGTCGAGACTCAGAAAGGGGCCGAGCATGCAGTTCCGCAATAGCATCTTTTCAAGCCTTCTCAAGCCGATTGATCGGCGCTGGTTTCGAAGCGTCGTCGAGCGGCATGACGGAGACGCCTACGACAAATCGTTCAACAGCTGGGATCATCTGGTGGCACTGATCTTCGCGCAATTGAACGGAGCTGAGGGGTTGCGCGGGCTTGAGGCCGTGTTCAACGCCAATGCCCATCATCATTATCATTGGAACGTCGGCAAGCTCTCGCGCTCGACACTGTCGGATGCGAACGCACGCCGGCCGGTCGGTGTCTTCGAGCAGGTCTTCGCAATGCTGTCGAATTTGGTTGATCGGCAGACGCGGCACGAAGGCGCCGAGATGGTGCGGCTGATTGACGCGAGCCCGATCCCGTTGGGCAAGGTCTGCGCCTGGGCCAAATGGAACGGCCGCATCCGCGGCATGAAGATGCACGTCGTCTACGACCCGAACGCCGATTGTCCGCGCTGCGTGGAGGTCACACCGGCGACCGTCAACGATGTTGAGATCGGCCGCCAAGTGGAGATCGAGCCCGGCGCCACCTACGTTTTCGACAAGGGCTATTATCACTTCGGTTGGTGGAAGAAGATCAATGATACCAAGGCATTCTTCGTCACGCGCCCGAAAGACAACACGCGTCTTCGCACGACCAAACGTCGCTATGTACGCAAGATCATCGGCGACGGCTTCCGGATCGTCGACGACGCCGAAGTCGTGCTCGCCAGCAAAGGCGATTCCCGACTCTCGATTCCCCTGCGGCGCATTCGCGTGCGGCGCGACAATGGTGCCGTTATCACGCTGATCACCAACGATCTCGAACGCACCGCAGTCGAGATCGCAATGCTCTACAAGGGGCGCTGGCAAATCGAGCTCCTGTTTCGCTGGATCAAGCAGCATCTCGATATCCGCAAGTTTCTCGGCAACAACGACAATGCCATCCGCCTGCAAATCCTCGCCGCCATGATCGCCTATCTGCTGTTGCGCATCGCGGCACGCATCCATTGCGTCAAGATGCCAGCGCTGCGCTTCGCCCAACTCGTCTCCCAATTCTTGTTCGTGCGAAAGCCGATCTCCCAGATCGACAAACCGCCGCCCGTGAATGCAAGCAAGCCCATGCCTAAATTCTCTCCCGATCAACTGTGGTTCTGCTATGAGTGATTTTTCCCCGGACAGCCCTGCCGCAAGCGGGGAGAGGTATTCTTAGCGCACCTTTTTGCTAATGACCCGCGTCTGCTAGACAGGCCGCGGCACCCGGAACCGCAAAGCATGGCCGATCTAGCCGCGGCGGAGCAAACGCTTCGCACCATTTTTGGGTTTGATTCGTTCCGCGCCGGCCAGGCGGAGATCATCGAGACGATCCTCGACGGCCGCGACGTGCTCGCGGTGATGCCGACGGGCAGCGGCAAGTCGCTGTGCTATCAGCTGCCCGCGCTCCTGCGCGACGGACTGACGGTCGTCATATCGCCGCTGATCGCGCTGATGCGCAACCAGGTGGCGCAGCTGCGCGGCTACGGGATCGCCGCGGCGAGCTTGAACTCGTCGAACGATTTTGCCGAGAACCGGGACATTCTGGAAGGGATCGGGCGCGGCGAGCTGCGCCTCGTCTATGTGGCACCCGAGCGGCTGATGAAGCCCGAGACGCTCGCGCTCTTCAAGATCGCCAAGGTGGGCCTGCTCGCGGTCGA
>DATNNK010000024.1:0-6469 GCA_035601875.1 Casimicrobiaceae bacterium
AAGGAAGCTTGCCACGATGGGCCCGTTGGCACGCAACAATCTCTCGCACTTCACGGATGCAGAGATCGCTGCCCTTTACAGCTATCTGCACGCCATGCCCGAGGCTGCCCACAACTGAGTGGCAGCGGATTTCATAGATAGCGACTGCCAGCTATGGGCGTAGATTTCCACTTACAGTCACCAGGCAGCCGTGAATGAGTCAGCTAGATGGCGTCGAGCGCGTCGCGCAGGTCGCGTCGCAGGTCGTCGACGTCTTCGACGCCCACCGATAGTCGTACCAGCGAATCGCCGATCCCCAGCGTCTCGCGTTGCGCTTCCGGAATCGAGCCGTGCGTCATCAATGCCGGATGCTCGATCAGGCTTTCCACGCCACCAAGGCTTTCGGCGAGCGCGAAGAGGCGGCAGTTTTCCAGGAAGCGTTTGGTTCCCGCGAGGTTCGCTTTGAGCACGATCGTCACCATCCCGCCAAACGCGCGCATCTGGCGTTGCGCGAGCGCGTGTTGCGGATGCGAGGGCAACCCAGGGTAGTGAACGCGCGCGACTTCCGCCTGCTCGGCGAGCCAGTGCGCCAGGTCCAGCGCATTGGCGCAATGGCGCTCCATCCTCAGCGCGAGCGTCTTCAAGCCACGCAACGCGAGAAAGCTGTCGAACGGCCCGATGATTCCGCCGACGGCGTTCTGCAAATAAGCGAGACGGTCTGCCAGCGCACCGTGACGTGGCTCGGCGCCGATCACGACGACGCCGCCGATGATGTCGGAGTGGCCATTCAGGTACTTGGTTGCGGAGTGCACGACGATATCGAAGCCGAGCTCCAGCGGCCGCTGGATCCATGGACTGGCAAACGTGTTGTCGGCGACCGCGATGAGATCATGCTCGCGGGCGATCTCGGCGACCGCGGCAAGATCGATCAGCTTGAGCAGAGGATTGCTCGGCGTTTCGACCCAGATCATCCTGGTCTCGGGCCGAATCGCCGCACGCAACCGCGCTGGGTCGGCCATGTCGACGAAACTCACGCTCAGATTGGCCGAGCGCTTGCGCACGTTTTCGAACAGACGGTATGTCCCGCCGTAGAGATCGTCGCTCGCGACAACGTGCGCGCCGGCATCGAGCGCATCGAGCACGGTTGCCATGCCGGCGAGCCCCGAGGCGAATCCGAATCCGCGCGCGCCGCTTTCGAGGCTGGCGACGCAAGCCTCCAACGCAGCGCGGGTGGGATTGGCGGTGCGCGCGTAATCGTAGCCCTTGTGCACGCCGGGGCTCGTCTGGACGTAGGTCGACGTCGCATAGATCGGCGTCATGATCGCTCCGGTCGCGGGGTCGGGCTCCTGCCCGGCGTGAATCGCGCGCGTCGAGAACCCCTGTCGTGCCGTGGCGGCGGATTTGGCGGATGAATCGTTCACGGCAGGCTTCTCCTCAGGTGCGTCAGCAGATCATAGCGGGTGATAAGACCGAAGAAACGGCCGTCTTGCACGATGATCGCAACGTGATCATGGTTGAGCACGGCCAGCAATTCGGCGAAGCTTGCACCGGGATCCAGGGTCTCGAGTCGTTGCGTCATCGCCGTCGCGACCTTGTCCCGGAATCGCTCGGGCTGCCTGTAGACGTGCAGCAGCAGGTCGGATTCGTCCAGAATGCCGACGACCACATCGTCGGCTAACACCGGTAATTGGGACACGTCGGCGATGCGCATGCGCTGGAATGCGGTAAGCAGCGTGTCCTCCGTGCTTGCCGCGATCACGGCGTGGTCCTCGTAGCGGCGCGACACCAGGTCGCGGAGGTCGCCGTAGCGCGACAAGTCGAGGAAACCCTGGTCGACCATCCAGAAGTCGTTGTACATTTTGGACAGATATTTGCTTCCGGTGTCGGGGACGAAGCTGACGACACGCTTGGCCGCGCTTTGCTCGCGGCAGTAGTGCAATGCGGCGGCAACCAGGGTTCCGGTGGACGAGCCGCCGAGGATTAATTCGCACTGAAGGAGCTCGCGCCCGGTGGCGAGACTTTCCTTGTCGGAAATACGATATGCCTTCTTCACTCTCGAAAGGTCCGCGATCGGCGGAATGAAATCCTCGCCGATGCCTTCGACGACCCACGAGCCGGCTGCTCCAATCTTCCCCGTTTCGATATAGGGCGCGAGCACCGAGCCGACGGGGTCGGCGAGGACGATCTCCGTGTGAGGGCTGAGGCGCGAAAAATAGCGCGACAGCCCCGTCAGCGTACCGCCCGATCCGACCCCACAGACGACCGCGTCGACATCGTGCTCCATCTGCGTCCAGATTTCGGGTCCGGTCGTGCGCTCGTGCGCCATCGGGTTGGCCGGATTGCCGAACTGGTTGGCGTAGAACGCGCCGGGAATCTCCGCAGCCAAGCGCGCCGCCATATCCTGGTAGTACTCGGGATGTCCCTTGTTCACGTCCGAGCGCGTCATCCGGATTTCGGCGCCGAGCGCTTTCAGATGCAACACTTTCTCGGTCGACATCTTGTCCGGAATCACCAGCAACACGCGATAGCCTTTGGCGCGCGCGACCAGCGCGAGACCGAGCCCCGTGTTGCCGGCAGTGGCCTCCACGACAGTTCCGCCGGGTTTCAAGCGGCCGTCCGCTTCGGCGGCCGCGATCATGGAAAGGGCGATACGGTCCTTGATCGAGCCGCCCGGGTTCTGACTTTCCAGCTTGACGAACAGGCGGCAGCGGCCAACGTTAAGTCGAGTGATCTCGACCAGCGGCGTGTTGCCGATCAAGCTCAGGACGGCCGGATCGCTGCGCGTGGCGTGGGCTAGGGTAGCCATGTGGCTCTCGCAAGGTGCAAGTCTACGATTGTTGGTGGGATACGCGTGTCTCGCGGCCAAACGACGGGGTTACCTTACACCTTCGCGGGTTTACACCCGTTACTTTCCCAAACACCCGCCCGCGCGAGTCTTTGTCTGCGTTCCAGCATGGCCGGGACCTTTTGACATCTTGATCGATTGCGTTGCGACTCGATAGCGGGTTGCTGCCTCAGGCCGTCGCACGAATACGCTAGTCGGCGAGCGTGATCCACACCGGAGCATGATCGCTCGCCTTCTCGCGAGCGCGCACATCGCGATCGACGTCGGCGCCGGTCAGGCGCGTTGCCAGCGACGGGCTCAGCAGCAAATGATCGATGCGAAGGCCCGCGTCGCGCTCGAACGCGTTGCGCAGGTACTTCCAGAACGTGTACACGCGTTGGTTCGGATGCATGGCGCGGACGGCATCGACCCAGCCCTGCGCGACCAGACGGCGATAAGCCTCGCGTACCTCGGGCCGGAACAATGCGTCATCAACCCAGCGCTCCGGCGCGTAGACGTCCAAGTCTGTCGGGATCACGTTGTAGTCGCCGGCAAGCACGACCGGGGCGTTGCTCGCCAGTAGCCCCGCCGCGTGGAGCATCAAGCGGTCGAACCAGCGCAGCTTGTAGTCGAACTTCGGTCCCGGCGCGGGATTACCGTTGGGCAGGTAGATGGATGCGACGACGATGTCGCCGACGGTGGCCTCGATATAGCGGCTGTGCAGATCCTCGGGATCGCCCGGCAGCACGCGTCGCCGTTCGAGGGGCTCTGCCTCGCGCGCGAGGATCGCGACGCCGTTCCAGCCCTTCTGGCCGTGCCAGACGACCCCGTACCCTGCATCGCGTATCGCAGCTTCGGGAAACCGCTCCTGCGGCGCCTTCAATTCCTGCAGGCAAGCGATATCAGGACGCGATTCTTCCAGCCAGCGTAGGAGAGACGGCAGTCGCGCGGTGATGCCGTTGATGTTGTAGGTGGCGATCTTCATGATCGGCTCCGGACGGTGCGAGGCATCGATCGGAGGGAAGCGCCGCAATATTATCGCGAAGTCACCGGCGTCCTACGGCCGCGCGTGAGGTTCGAATAGGGCCGCGAAGCGCACCCTCCGGCCAGAGCAACAACTTGGGGGCGTGCTTTCGTCGCGGCGCAAAATAGTGTATTGCCCTATGTGCTCCGATCGTGTCCGGAGCGCAGGGCGCCACGTTTCAGCGGGTCGCCTTTTGGGGCCACTTAGCGCGGGCGTTAGACGTGGTGTGGAGGATTACATGAAGCGGCGTAAGTTCGTCACGATTCTCGGCGGTGTGACGACAGTGTCGATCGTTTGGCCGCCCGCCGCGCTTTCGCAACAGGCGAGAAACGTCCCGCGAATTGGAGTGCTGTGGCACGCTGGTAGCGCCGAAGAGGAAGGCGAATACTTCACCTCGGTGCAGCGGGGCTTCCGCGATCTCGGTTACGTCGATGGAAAAACCATCGTGCTCGAGCACCGGTTCGCTGGCGAAGTCTACGATCGGTTCACGAGCTATGCTACCGAGCTCGTCGCGCTCAAAGTCGACGTTCTGGTAGCCGTCACGCGGCCGGCGGCGGTCGCCGCCCAAGCTGCAACGAAGACAATTCCAATTGTCTTTATCACGGTGCCCGACCCCGTTGGCAACAAGCTTGTCGACAGCCTTGCCAAGCCAGGCAGGAACATCACCGGCCTGTCGAACATGAACCAAGACATCGTTGCGAAACGCCTAGAGCTCTTAAAGGAAGCGATCCCCAGTCTAACGCGCGCGGCACTCTTGGTGAATCCGAGCGATGCGGTTGCCACCCGCCGCACCATCGCAGATGTGCAAGCCGCGGCAGGTGTGCTCAATGTAGACGTTCGGTCATATGAGATCCGGGTACCAGAGGAAATTGGGCCAGCGTTTGGAAGAATCGTACAGGACGGGGTGAAAGGGATTTTCTTGTCGAACGACTCGATGTTGTTTAATGAACGAAAGCGACTCGCCAATCTGGCGCTGGAACATCACCTACCGCTCCTGTTGCAGAACCGTCCGGGCGCGCTTGCCGGCGCGCTGATGTCCTTTGGGCCGGATTCCCGGACGATGTTTTATCGTGCAGCGGCCTATGTGGACAAGATCTTGAAAGGTGCCAAACCTGGGGATCTGCCCGTCGAACAACCGACCAAGATTGAACTGCTGATCAATCTCAAGACGGCGAAGATGCTCGGGCTTACGATTCCGCAATCGCTGCTGCTGCGTGCGGACGAGCTAATTGAGTAATGGAATCGACACAGTATTCCCATGGACGGTGTGTTATAGCAGTCGCCTAACCGTATTCTTTGACGGTTGCTCCTGAGAATTTCGACCATCTGCTCTGGGCGAGAGGCGTAATTGACCAATTTGTAATTCAACTTCATTGGTAGTTGACTATCGAACGATCGTTCGATAGAGTAATTCCTCCTGTCTGACCGACGCTCGCCCGGGTTTTACGCCTGGGTGGGCTCGGTTCGCCACCCTAGAATGAAGGCCGCGCTAGCCGAACTGCTGCATAACCCCTTGCTTTGGCAGGGGGGTCGGCTGGCGCGGGCGGAAGACGCTGTCGCCAGCGGCTTCGTCGCGCTGGATCGCGAGTTGCCCGGCGGCGGCTGGCCGCAGGCGTCGCTGACCGAACTGCTGCTCGACCACCAGGGCATCGGCGAATTGCGGCTCGTCCTGCCCGCGCTGAAAGCGCTGGTTCAGGCCGGCGAGTGGATCGCCTTGATCGCGCCTCCACACGTCCCGTATGCGCCGGCGTTTGCGAGGCACGGCATCGATCCGGGCCGGGTGATCGTCGTCGATACGGCGGAGGAGAAAAACCGCTGGTGGTCGGCCGAGCAGGTGCTGCGCGCGAACAGCGCGGGCGCGCTGCTGTTCTGGCCGAGAGCGGTGAATGACGCGCAAACGCGGCGGCTGCAGCTCGCGGCGCAGGACAGCCAGTCGCTGGCGTTCGTCTTCACCGGCACCGCGCGTGCGGCGCAACCGTCGTCGGCGCCGTTGCGCATCCGCTTGTCGCTGGCGGAGGAAAAACTGCGCATCGATGTCTTCAAGCGCCGAGGCGGCGTGATGACCCGGCCTTTGCTGCTGGATGTTTCTGCCTCATCCGTGAACATCAAATATCCGATGAGCCATGCACTGGAAGATGCGTTGCGGGCGACAGCCGTCGTCAAGCCGTTGATGAAGATCGAGCACCTTCCAATCAATCGTTCGACGAGCTTCAATCGCCAGTATCCTGTCGGCGGCCCGCAGGCACGGATCTGGAATCGTGCGCTCTCGCGCGCCGATGAAGTTAGTCGTGTGCCTGGGGTGGATCCGCGCAGTGTCGGTCCGCGCGGTGATCACCGCAGTGGTCTACGCATTGACCACCATGGCAATCATGACGGCACCGAGGTTCGCGACGCCGCCATCGTCCGATGATGAATCGCTGCCGCCATGCTCTGGACCTGCCTGCATTTTCCCGACCTTCCGCTGCGCATCTTCGCGCGTGCCGAAATGCGCGAGATCGCGGCGGTGGTCAGCACGGCGAGCCATCGTCCCGATGTGCTGGTCGCCAACGATGCGGCGCAAAAGCGCGGCATCGTCTCGGGGATGAGCATCGCCGCAGCGCTGGGGCTCGACTCCGAGATTGCGATTCACCTGCGCGACGAAT
>DATNNK010000025.1:0-4672 GCA_035601875.1 Casimicrobiaceae bacterium
CGGCACCTGGTTCAGAATGGTAGAGACGCGTCAGCCAATTGTCGCGAACAGCCGAGCCGATTTCGCAGCGGCTGGGATCACCGCCGTTCCCGGCACCGACCTGAGCCACTCTATCGTTGGGGTTCCCATCATTGGCAGCGATCGCGTTCTGGGCTCGATCGCGCTGGAGAATTACGAACGGGAGAACGCTTTCGGCGAGGCGGAGATTCGCCTGCTCACGACGGTGGCGGCGAGCATGGGCGTCGCGCTCGAAAACGCGCGCCTCTTCGACGAGACGCAGCGGCTGCTCAAGGAGACCGAACAGCGCAACGCCGAGCTGGCGATTATCAACAGTGTGCAAGCTGCGCTCGCGGCCGAGCTCAATATCCAGGGCGTCTACGACGCGGTCGGCGACAAGATCCGCGAGATCTTCAATCAGGCGGACGTAGGCATCCGCATCTACGACCCGAAGACGGGCGTGATCCATTTCCCTTATGCCTACGAAAGCGGGAAGCGCATTTTCATCGACTCTGCGCCCCTCCCCGACAAGGGCTTTGGCCCCCATGTTCTGCGCACCCGTGAAACGCTGGTCATCAACGAGCGTTTGGCGCAGGAGGTGGAGAAATATGGCAGTTACATGCTCACGCCAGACAGCCCGATGGAGAAATCGGCGGTCTATGTACCGTTGGTAGCGGGTGACCATGCGCGCGGGCTCATCAGCTTGATCGATATGGACCGCGAGCACGCGTTCAGCGCTTCGGATGTCCGTCTGCTGCAGACGCTCGCCAACAGCATGAGCATCGCGCTCGAGAACGCGCGCCTGTTCGACGAGACGCAGCGGCTGCTGAAGGAAACCGAGCAGCGCGCCGCCGAGCTCGCGATCATCAACAGCGTGCAGCAGGCGCTCGCGGCCGAGCTCAACATGCAAGGCATCTACGACGCCGTCGGCGACAAGATCCGCGAAATCTTCCATCACGCCGATTTGGGCATCCGCATCTATGATCCCCAGACCAAACTCATTCACTATCCGTATGTTTACGAGAACGGGCAACGGATCACCATCGAATCGGCTGCCCTTAGGGAAAAGGGCTTTGCCGCCCACGTCCTGCGCACGCGCGAGACGCTCGTCATCCACGAGAACATGGCGCAGGCGATCGAGAAAATCGGCAGCTTTGTCCTGCCCGGAACACAGATGGAAAAATCAGCGCTCTACGTACCATTGGTGGCAGGCGACCAGGCGCGCGGGCTCATCAACCTGATCGACATGGAACATGAGCACGCGTTCACCGACTCCGACGTGCGCCTGCTGCAAACGCTCGCCAACAGCATGAGCGTAGCGCTCGAAAACGCGCGGCTGTTCGACGAGACGCAGCGGCTGTTCAAGGAGAGCGAACAGCGCGCCGCGGAGCTCGCCATCATCAACAGCGTACAGCAGGCGCTCGCCGCCGAGCTCAACATGCAGGGCATCTACGACGCGGTCGGCGACAAGATCCGGGAGATCTTCAATCAGGCGGACGTAGGCATCCGCATCTACGACCCACAGACCAACCTGATTCACTACCCGTATGTTTACGAAGGCGGCCAGCGGATCGCCATCAAGTCCAGGCCTCTGAAGGAAACCGGTTTTGCGCGCCACGTTCTGCGCACCCGCGAGACGGTGGTCATCAACGAGAATATGGCGCAAGAGATGGAGAAGTATGGCAGTAGCACTCTGCCCGGAACGCAGATGGAAAAGTCGGTGGTCTTCGTACCGCTGGTTGCGGGTGACCAGGCGCGCGGACTGATCAACATGGCCGACTTGCAACGCGAGCACGCATTTAGCGCGTCGGACGTGCGCCTGTTGCAGACGCTCGCCAACAGCATGAGCGTGGCGCTGGACAATGCGCGGCTGTTCGACGAAACGCAGCGCCGCACGCGCGAGACCGCCGCGCTGGCGGAAGTCGGTCGCGACATTTCGTCTACTTTGGATCTCGCCACAGTGATGGACCGCATCGCCCGTCACGCCAAGGACCTGCTCAACGCCGACAACAGTGCGATATTTCTGCCCGATGCAGGCGGGCAGCGCTACCGGGCGATCGTCGCAGTCGGCGCCGTTGCGCCGGCCATCCAGTCCACGATGATCGAGGTGGGCACGGGCATCATCGGCAGCCTCATCCAAAGCGGCCGCGCCGAATTCATCAACGATACCGGCTCCGACCCACGTGGCATCCAGATCCCCGGAACGGAGAAGGCAGAGAACGAGCGACTGATGGTGGCGCCGCTGCTGGCGGGAACGACGGTCAAGGGCGCGATGGCGGTGTGGCGTACCGGACGCCAGCCGTTCGCCGACAGCGAGCTGGAATTCCTGGTAGGCCTGTCGCTGCAGGCGACCGTCGCCATCGAGAACGCGCGCCTGTTCGCGGAGTCGCAGCAGCGCGCCGTCGAGCTCGCCACCGTCAACACAGTGTCGCAGCAGCTCGCGGGCAAGCTCGATCTTGCCGCCCTGCTCGAGCTGGTGGGCGAGCAGATCCGCACGGTCTTCAAGGCCGATATCGCCTACGTCGCGCTGCTCGACCGCGCGAGCGGCATCATCGACTTTCCCTATCAATACGGCGACAAGCTGGAGCCGCTCAAGTACGGCGAGGGTCTGACGAGCAGGATCATCAAGTCGGGCAAGCCGCTCATCATCAACCGCGAGACGGACCGGCGCAGCCTCGAGCTCGGCGCCATCGTCATCGGCAAGCAGGCGCTGTCGTATCTGGGCGTGCCGATTCTTGTGGGTGGCACGTGTCAGGGAGCTATCAGCGTGCAGAGCACGCAAACGGAGGGCATCTACGACGCCGGTGACGAGCGACTGCTGTCCACCATCGCCGCGAATGTCGGGGTGGCGATCCAGAATGCGCGCCTGTTCAACGAGACCAAGGAAGCGCTGGAGCAGCAGACCGCCACTGCCGAAGTACTTCAGGTGATCAGCAGCTCGGTCGCCGACGCCGCGCCGGTATTCGACAAGATCCTCGACAGTGGGCGACACCTCTTCGCCACCGAGCAGCTCGGCATCTTCCTTGTCGGCGACGACAACCAGGTGCACGCCAGCGCCTGGCGCGGGTCCGCTCTCGACGCCATCGCACGTACTTTTCCGAAGCCGCTCGAGCACACGATGACGGAGCAGGTTATCCGCGAGCGTCGCACCATTCACCTTCCAGACACGGCTGCGCTGCCTGACGCGCCGGCCGCGGTGCGTAACGTTGTCGAGCTCATCGGGAACTGTTCGATCGCATGGGCGCCGATGCTGTGGGAAGACCGCGGCGTGGGCGCGTTCGCCGTGCTGCGTCAACCGCCCAAACCGTTCACCGACAAGGAACTCGCACTGCTCAAGACGTTCGGCGATCAGGCGGTGATCGCGATCCAGAACGCCAGGCTGTTCAAGCAGGCGCAGGAGGCGCGCGCCGCCGCTGAAGCGGCCAACGAGGCCAAGAGCTCATTCCTGGCCACGATGAGCCACGAGATCCGCACGCCGATGAACGCCGTGATCGGCATGAGCGGACTGCTGCTCGACACCAAGCTCGACACCGAGCAGCACGACTATGTCGCCACCATCCGCGAATCGGGCGACGCGCTGCTGACCATCATCAACGACATCCTCGACTTTTCCAAGATCGAAGCCGGCCGCATGGACATCGAAGCGCAACCCTTCGATTTGCGCGAGTGCGTGGAGTCGGCGCTGGATCTGGTGACCGCGCGCGCCGTCGACAAGCATCTCGATACGGCATACGTGTTCGAAGGCGACATCCCCGGGACAATCGTCGGCGACGTCACCCGGTTGCGCCAGATCATGCTCAACCTGCTATCCAACGCGGTGAAGTTCACGGAAGCAGGCGAAGTGGTCCTGACGGTGAGCTCCAGGCCGCTCGCCGCCGATCGCGCGGAGCTCACGTTTTCCGTGCGCGACACGGGCATCGGCGTGTCGCCGGAAGTCATGAGCCGGCTCTTTCAGTCGTTCTCGCAAGCCGACTCGTCCACCACGCGCAAGTACGGCGGCACGGGTCTCGGGCTGGCCATCAGCCGACGCCTGAGCGAGCTGATGGGCGGGCGCCTGTGGGCCGAGAGCGAGGGTCCGGGCCGCGGGGCCACGTTCTTCTTCAGCATCCAGGCGCCGACCGCCGAGCTGCCGGCGGCGCGGCAGCGCGACTTCGTCGGCGTGCAACCCGAGTTGCAGGGCAAGCGCGTGCTCGTCGTCGACGACAACGAGACCAATCGGCGAGTGCTGGCCCTGCAAACCGCCAAGTGGGGTATGCAGTCCCGCGCCACCGATTCGCCGCTCGAAGCATTGCGCTGGCTCGAACAGGGGGATGCCTTCGACGTCGCGATCCTGGACATGCATATGCCGGAAATGGACGGTCTGGCGCTGGCCCGCCAGATTCGGGAACGCAGACCTGCCCTGCCGCTCGTGTTGTTCAGCTCGCTGGGCCGGCGCGAGGTCGTCGGCGACGGCAAACTCTTCAACGCTTATTTGGGCAAACCTATCCATCAGTCGCACCTGTACGACACGCTCGTCGGCTTGTTTGCGCAGGAGGCCACCCCCAAGGCGGCTACGCCCGAGGCGGGCAGGCCCCGGCTCGATCCGGACATGGCGGCGCGCCATCCGCTGCGCATCCTGCTAGCCGAGGACAACGTGGTCAACCAGAAGCTCGCGCTGCGGCTGCTGCAACAGATG